>JAUXFG010000131.1 GCA_030620115.1 Candidatus Fermentibacterota bacterium | reverse complement strand
CGCCTGGAGAGAATCAATCTAAATGAGATGATAGAGGTAGGGGAAACACTCTCACTCTCGCCAGGAGACGTGGTGATCATCCGCCGTTCGTTCTGGCCTCGATTCAGTGAAACCTTGACCCTTGTGTCGAGTCTTGCCGTCTTTCTCAATCTTGCCTATACCGTCTCCAGGTACTATAAATAACGTAAGGGTTCGTACAGAAAAACCTGCACATCATCCGGGTTCGCACAGAAATAGCTTCACACCTTGACATCCCATCTTCATCACATCTGGAGTGCGAATCCCGCGCAGTACGTAGGACTCGATCCGCCGGCTGGCGGACCTCGGGAGGGCATGGCATGCCATGCCCCTACATCGGAGAGCCCACATTTCTCGCCGGCTCTCGTCGCTGCTGTCCCGCGGCGGACGCGGAAGTGAGATATGCGGGTGAGGACCCATCGTCGATCTGTGCTGGAAGTTCCTGCTCGAATATTCTCTCCAGGCTATTCAGCGTGCGTACGCCCTCCTTCCTAGTCCTGACACCCCTTGAACGCCTACACCGACAGAACAGAGGCCTCATATGACCGAACCCATTGAACAGCCAGTCCCGAACGGGCAGATGTATCTCGAGCCGGAAGGCATCGATCTCGTGCACTATATGTATGCCTTGTGGCGCCGCAAGTGGCTGATCTTGGGGATTGCCATCATTGTACTCGCCGTGGCTGCGTTCAGAACATTCCGTGTTACACCAGTCTATCAAGCATCAGCAACGTTGATGATCGAACAGAGTAGCAGACTCGATGTCGTGGGTGATTTTACTCCGAGCTGGTATTATCGCGACACTCATGTCGCCAATAGAATGATGCTATTGGCAAGTCGTCAAGTCAAGTCACGAATTATTGAGAGCTTCCCTGACTCCCTGCTATCATATCTGACTGTCATAACAGCGGATGACACCATTACATATACTCCAGGACAGATTCTGGGGATCGCGGGGTTTGGGGCGCAACCCGTGAAGGATACGGACATGATCCGGCTTAGTGTTGCCACGGTATCCCCGAGGCTTGCGGTCATCCTCACGAATCTCTATGCGGATGTGTACGAGAAGTACGATCTCGAAATGAGTCGCAAGGATGTCTCTTCCGTGCGAGGATTTATCGAAGAGCAACTGAATGTGGTGGGGAGGCGATTGGATATCGCCGAAATGGGATTGCAGCAGTTCAAGAAGGAGAAGCGTTTCGTTAATCTCAGCGCGGAAACCCAGGCGCTCATAAGCCGGCAGTCCAATCTCGCCGTTGCCCTGGCCCAAGCCGAAACCGAGTTGGAGGGAATTCAGGCTCAGTTCACGCATGTGAAAAGCATGATCGACAAAGAGGGCGAAGGCATGACAGGCAAGCTGGAGAACATCGCTTCGCCACTCGTCGCCAGCTTCAAGGCGACGCTTGATCATCTTGAAGTGGATCGGGCGAATCTGCTCATGCAGGGCTATCCCGACACATCCGATCACATGCAGAAGCTGAACGCGCAGATATCAGAAGTCCGCAGCAAGTTGGCCCAGGAATCGCAGAAGCTCTTGGAGGGAGAAGGCTTCATCGAGCCGGTGGGAAGGCTCAAGGAGCTGTGGAACCTGGCGCTCGAGCTCGAGATCGATCTTACCACGCTCACCGCCAGAAAGAGAATCCTCGAGGCGGCTGCGTTGGATCACCGAGCCAAACTGAGGCGCTTGCCCGAGGTGGAACGGACCTATGCCAAGCTTACCAGAGATGTAGAAACCGACCGACAGGTCTATGCAATGCTCTCGTCGCGCTATGAGGAGGCAAGGATTCAAGAGGCGGGGAAGATTTCCTCCGTACGGATTGTCGACCGGGCGCAATATGCCGGCAAGATCAAGCCACAGAGGCGAAAAGACCTGAGCATGGGTCTTGTTGTCGCCTTAGTGCTCGCTCTGGGAGTAGCCTTTGCCGTGGAGTACTTCGATTCATCGCTTCGCACGCCGGATGACTTGGAGCGGCGGGGATATCCTATTCTAGGAACGATACCGATCTTGCCCAAGGAATCGAGGTGGAAAAAGAACCCCATCACCTCCCATCTTATGACCCACGCAAAGCCTTCGTCTTCAGGCGCTGAGGCATTTCGTGTGCTTCGGACCAATATGCTGTTCGCCTCAGCAACTCGTCCTTTCTCAACGATTCTGGTTACCTCCTCAGAGCCGAACGAGGGCAAATCCACTGTTGCGGTGAATCTTGCAGTCTCCCTTGCACAGGCCGGGCACAAGACACTGCTGGTGGATGCCGACCTCCGTGCGCCCGTTCTCCACTCCGTGTTTGAGCGAGCGCGGAAGCCCGGATTTACTGATCTCGTGGTCTTCAAGAGCGAAATAGAGGAGGCGATTTTCCAGACGCAGATCGATGGTCTCTCCTGTATCGCCAGTGGCACCATCCCACCAAGTCCGGCAGACGTGCTCAGTTCATCACATACAGACGAGGTTTTCCAAGAGCTGCGGGAACAGTTCGACTACATAGTCTTCGACACGCCCCCTGTGCTCTTGGCTGCTGATACCGCGGTCCTGGCGTCGAAGGTTGACGCGATCGCCTTCGTGGTTCGCGCCGGCAAGACACCCGACAAGGCGGTGGAGACCGCCATGAAATTGCTCGCACAGACTGGAGGGATGTTCTTGGGCACCGTCCTCAACGGACTCAAACCAGAGGGCCACTACGGCAAGTATTACTACTACTACTCTGCCTATTCCTACAAGTACCGCTACTCCCGTAGGCGCAAGAGACTATCTGAAGCGGAAGAGGAGGGGGGGGAATCTAGAATCTAAAATCTGACAATATGGAATCTGTAATCTGGGGGAAAAGAGATGGACCGATCGGAATTGGAAAAACGAACCCGAGAGTTTGCGCTCAGTATCATTGCGATGATGCTGGCATCGGAGACCAGGAAGACCGCCAAGAGCTGATGAATGAATGCGCCGAGCTTCTTGCCATATTCACGGCATCAAGGATCTCACTGAGAAATCCACGCAATAGACGAGAGTGATTTCCACGGGTAGGAGACAGAGATCACATTCTTTATCCCAGATTCTTCCCATCCCAGCTCATCAGCTCACCTCCCTTTTTCCATTCAAGCAATCCAGCAATTCGCAATCTAACAATTCCTCCCACCTCCGCCAGATTGACAGATTCTAGATTTTAGATTCTAGATTCTAGATTCAAGCTCAAGCTCAGTCTGAGGACTAGGCTTGAGCTGTTTCGTGAGCACGGAGATGCGGGCTTCCAGTTGCTGGATGCGTTGGCAGGAGTGGGTTTCGGCCAACCAGGATTTCTGGAGAACCTGATAGAGACGCTGTAGTTCTTTGCGGAGAAGCCTGATCTGTTCGTTCTCCATGTCAGAGGATTCGTCGGATGCTTCCGCGGCGAGTTCTTTGATCTTCGCCTCGGCTTGCTGGAGGAGCTTCACAGAATTGGCCCTCTCCCATTCCAAACCATCCTGGGCTTCCTGCAGCTCGCCCTCGAGTTGCCACTTGATTCGTGATCGGGCAAACATCACGCCCAACACAAAGCCAATGATCAATGCGCCCAACGTAATGAGCTGGGCGGTGTATTGCCCGATATAGTCTACCAATTCCCCAAAAGGCATTTGCTTCACTCCAAGAGAATCTGAGATCATTATGAACATACGAAAATACTCCGCCTTGGGGGTCTTGGAAAGGGGAGAGAGGGAGGGGGAATGTGAAATCTGTCAATCTCGAATCTGGAATCTGGGGAAGAGAGGGGCGGAAGCTGGTAAGCTGATAAGCCGGAAGGGAGAAGAAGGATCTCTCACAGAGCTCACAGAGGCACAGAGGAGTGGGGGATCTTCAATCTGCTAATCTGCAAAGTGCAATCTGGATATTACTCATATCGACGAAAAATCCTCGATATCACCCCACAAAGGGCCTATCCCCGGCATCACGCGCCGATCGCTATGGCCAGGTTCTGATGCTCGCCACTACCGGGTCATTTGTTCCACCCAGAGGGCGTTCTTGAACGGAATTCCCTCCTCAGAATTCCGTTCAAAACCTCAGTGCCCTCTGTGAGAGCTCCCGCCTCTCCCCAGATTGACAGATTATAAATTCCCAGATTCCACATTCTTCTTAGCTACGATGTCTTTTACTGCGGCGATGACGTCGTCCATGTCTTGATTGGTCATGCGGGGGAAGAGGGGGAGGGAGATGATCTGTTGATAGAGCGACTCAGTTGTCGAAAAATCGCCAGAATTGTAGCCGTATCGTTCTTTGTAGAATGGGTGCATGTGGACGGGGACGAAATGAACGCTGGAGCCGATGTTACGGGCTCGGAGTTCTTCGATGAACTGCGCTCGGTCAATTGTGAGCCGGTCAAGGTTTAGACGGATCACATAGAGGTGATAGGCATGCTTTCGGTCTTTGTGCACAATCGGCGTTTCCATCTCGGGCATGCCTGCAAACGCCTTATCATACCTCTTTGCGATCCGAGTACGTGACTCAATGAAACCATCCAGCTTCTCGATCTGATGGATGCCCAAAGCGGCAAGGATATCGCTGATATTGTACTTGTACCCCGGGGAAACCACCTCGTAGTACCAAGAACCGGTACCGGCATGGCGCTTCCATGCGTCGCGGCTCATGCCATGCAGTGACAAAACCCTCATATCCTCCATGAGGCCCTCATCAACCGTGGTGATCATTCCTCCCTCACCGGTGGTCATATTCTTGTTGGCATAGAACGAGAAAACCGTGACATGAGGGAACGGTTTTCTCAATGTTGAGTTCTCAATTCTTAATTCTGAATTGGGAGATGCGGGGGCAATTCCTTGCCCGCGCCCTGCGTGACTTCGTCGGGCTTCGCTCATGACCAATGACTGATCACCAATGACATCTTCCCTCTGTCCTCTGCCTGCTTTCTCCCCAAGCGCATCGGAGCCGATCTTCACGCCTCTGTATTCGGCGCCCACCGCATGCGCGGCATCCTCGACAATGGCCAAGCTATGCCTTGCCGCGATGGCATAGATGGCTTCGAGGTCACATGCTTGCCCACCGTAATGGACGGGCAAGATTGCTTTGGTTCGCGGACTGATGGCTGCTTGAATAGCGTGGGGAGAGATATTGAAATCATCATTGATCTCAACCATGACAGGCCGTGCACCAAGATGAACGATCTCGTTGATCGTGGAACAGAATGTCATGCTTGGAACAATGACCTCGTCCTTGGGGCCGATTCCCAGAACCGTCATGGCAAGATGAAGGCCCGCGGTGCATGAACTCACCGCCAGGGCCTGGCCCGATCCCACGTAACGAGCAAATCGTTCTTCGAACAGCTTGGCTTTCGGGCCGGTAGTGATCCACCCTGATTTCAGGGTATCCACCACCTCGGCAATCTCTTCATCACCGATGGTTGGTAGCGAGAATGGTAGAAACTCTTTACGCAACAGAACGCTCCCTCGTCAGTTCGGGTTAGCCCGAACTTCTCACCAGCTTTCGGCTGCAGCAGTCGATATGGTACTGCCTGCTTCGTTACGCTCCGTCAGCCTCCAGATACTTCGCTGACGCTCAGCACAGGCTCCTCGCAGAGGATACGCCTGCGGGGTCCTCATTCGCAAGCCTCGCATTCAGAACCATCTCGGCCGTTTCGCTTCGAAACCCGGTGAGAAGTCCGGGCTAACCCAGTTCCATCAACTCCTCTAAGAGCATGATGCTCGAGACAACCTTAACGCCGCGTATGAGTTTGCCGTAGAATTGGCCGAAATGGCGCTTATCGCTGGTCCATAGATGAGTACATCTGGCGCCAACGGCAGCGGCAAGAACGGGCACATCCTCCTCTGGCAAGTCGACGAGGTGATCTGAGGCAAATGCCCCGGTCATCGTCATGTGACTCTGCAAACCTCGCAGCTCATGTACTTGCTCTGGGCGTTTTTTCAACAAGCTCCTCCGCGCTTCTTCCAGCACATGAGCGTTGATCAACACTTCCGTATGCACCAACAGCCTATCGAGTAGCTGCCGTGTGGCGCTTTGCTTCGCGCTCGCCGAAAAGAGAATGTTGGCATCCAAGAACACGCGCATTCAGCATTTCGCCTTTCGCTTGAGATGCCGACGAAGTTCTTCATCTGCATTGTCAAATTCAGCCACGCGCTCACTTGTGTAGATCTCGATTGGAAAGGACATGGCCGGTTTGAGAACAACTCCGTCTGCCGACAGAATGGCTATCATCACCCCACCCTTGTCAATGCCCAAAGCCTTGCGCATTGCTTTCGGCAGAGTGAGATTACCCCGTTCATTGATCTGTATCGTGGTTGGCATGTCGCTTCCTCCAGGAAAGCCGAAATACTGCATTTCAGCAATTCAACTATACCGTATTATCATCAGCCTGTCAAGACTGATCTCGTCGGCCCGACTCGGCGACGCATTTCATCATGAACCTCCTCTAATATGGAGATAGTCTGAAAGGATGGATGCTAACCCGAACTTCTCACCAACTTTCGGCTGCAGCAGCCGATATGGCACTGCCTGCTTTCCGCCGGCTGCGGACTCCATCAGCCTCCTCGATCCGCCAGCTGGCGGACAGAGGATACGCCTGCGGGGTCCTCTGCCGCAAGCCTCGCAGCCAGAACCATCTCGGCAGCTTCGCCACAAAAGCCGGTTAGAAGTCCGGGTTACGTGAGCAGAAGAATCGCCCCCCATTGGCAATATGAAAAGCCTCGCCATGAACCAGAGTCAAATGGTCTACCGGGAGACTCCCCGTCTACACACTCTCCCGCTCACCAGCTTCTTCCCGATCCCCCAGATTCCAGATTGTACTTTCTAGATTGCCAGATTCCAGATTCTTCCCCCCTCCGCGCATTCCCGCAATTCCCCATCCTTTTCCACTCAAGCAATCAAACATTCCGGCATCTCCTCCTTCTCTCCCCATTCCTGCTCAACAGCTTATCAGCTCAACAGCTCATCGGCTCTCGCCCGCAGGCTGATACTCTGGAACGATCTCCCTGAGCATTCTCCTCACCCCGGCCTCGTCGCCGCTCTGTGCCAATTCTATGAGCTGATCGACTTGCGCGTCGAGATTCTGATTGAGGCTATTTGTTGCTTCCCCATTGAGGGCGACGAGGATTTTCTCGTGGTTGGTGCGGCGATGGTTCTCCCCCTCCAGGAATAGCTCTTCAAACAGCTTCTCTCCGGGCCGCACCCCGGAGAATACCACCTCGATGTCCCAGTCATCCTCAGCGGGCCCTAGTTCGTCATGCGGAGTCTGAGGTCTCACAAGAGGCTTGAATCCTGATAGCCTAATCAAGTCGGTGGCCAAATCAACGATGGCGACCGGTTCTCCCATGTCCAAAACAAAAACCTCACCCCCGTTGCAGAGCACGGCCGCCTGGAGCACTAGCTGGACCGCCTCCGGAATGGTCATGAAGTAGCGTTTCATCTCAGGACTGGTAACGGTGACAGGACCCCCGTCGGATATCTGCTGCTTGAAGATGTTGACCACGCTGCCGCGGCTTCCTAAGACATTGCCGAACCGCACGGCGGCAAAACGGGCCTCGTCAGAGCTGCCTGCGTTATGAACGATAAGCTCGGCAATCCGCTTGGTGACGCCCATGACACTGGAAGGATTGACTGCCTTGTCAGTGGAAATGAGGAGGAAATGGTTGACGCTGGTGCGTTTTGCGATCCGTACCAGGTTTCGTGTTCCCAAGATGTTGTTAGTGATGGCCTCGCAAGCATTCGCTTCCATCAGGGGCACGTGTTTGTGGGCCGCGGCGTGGAAAACCAGCTCAGGACGAAACGTAGCGAATATGCGCTCGAGACACTTGTAATCGCGTATATCCGCGATGACCGAAAACAACGGGCAAGTCGTCTCCTTCACCAATTCTGAATAGATGGTGAACACACTGTTCTCGCCATGACCAAGCACAATTAGCTGCTCCGGCCCCGCCAGGGTGATCTGGCGGCACAACTCGCCCCCTATGGAACCGCCGCCGCCAGTGACAAGTACACGACGGCCTCGCAGCAGCTCCTGCACAGCCACGACATCGATCTTGACCGGCTTGCGCCTGAGCAGATCCTCGATATCCACTTCCCGGATTTGATTGACGCTCAGCTCTCCGGAGATGATATCGAACAACCCCGGGACCGTTCTCGCAGGCACGCCGACATCAGAACAGATGCTCAAGATTTCGCGGATCACCGTCCCCGGAGCGGAAGGCATAGCGATGATCACCTCGTCCACATGAAGCTCATGAGCGATCCTCGCGAGACTCTCGCGACCGCCGTGGACCAAAACCCCGTAAACATGGATCCCGTGTTTTTCCTTGTCGTCATCAATGAAACCCACCGGCGTAAGACCCGTCTGCGGACTTGCGTGCAGCTCCCTGACCACAATAGCGCCGGCATCTCCGGCTCCTATGATGAGAACTCGCTTCTCTGTATCTCCTCGTCTTCCAAGGGATTCTCGGTGTCTACTGCGCCATGCCATCCGGATGGCGAATCGTGGGCCACCGATTACGAGCATGGTCAAGAGTCCGTCGATAAATGGGATAGAACGCGGAATCCCAATATGCCCCGCAAGGGGGAGAATAACGCCAAACAGGATTGCAGCGGAGAGGAGTGAGCCTCCCGCAGCTCCACCCGCGATCAACACAAGCTCGTCGATACTGGCATATCGCCACATCCGGTTGTACAGGCCAGCCCAGTGGAAGACGACCAGCTTCAGAGGCACGGCCACGCACGTGAAGACCAGGAATCCGCGCCAATAATCCAGAAACTCCACCGCATTCAATCGCAGGACAAAGGCCAATAGCGCTGCCGCAGGCAGGACCACAAGGTCGATCAAGAAGAGATGACGATTACGAAGATAAAGCATGAGGAGGGGGGGGGAATGTGTAATCTGTCAATCTATAAAGTGCAATCTGGGGGAGCGGCGGGGGAATTGCTGAATTGCTGGAATGGGGAAAGAATGTGGAATCTGTCAATCTATAAAGTGCAATCAGGGGAATCCACGCAATCAATCCCCCAATCTCCTCTCCCAATCTGTGGAATCTGTGGTTTCCCAATCATGGAAACCCCGCTCCATATCGCCCTTTGTCTGATCTATTCGGTCAGCATTTCTCTCCATGGCCTCGCTCCTCAGCCTGCTGCGGACCTCAAAACTGACATCCATCTGAAACGCCGATTCACCCATCGCAGATTTGGCGGACCTCTGAGCCACAAACAGTCGCGTTCATCTTCAATGGGCCGGAATGGGCCGGCGCGCGCCAGACTTAGATCCTAGCGCTTGAAATCTCGCCAGGAGAGGCCAAGAAATCAACCCCTTTCCTCTATGATCTCCGTGAGAGACAATCCCCCTCTTTCAATCCATGCAATCCGTGTTCCCCAAATTCCCCAATCGCCTCAATCTCCTTTCCAAATCGGTGCAATCTGTGGTTCGGCCTTTGCATGAGCTTCGCCCGCCACGCGTGTCAATCAAGCGGGAGGAGATCGAAGCCGAGTCGCAGTGCGTTTGTTCGAACGCGTTCATCCAGGCTAAGAACGCTCAAGCCGGGAAGCGTCGATCGGGCTACAATCGCACACGACAGATGAAGGGCATCCAGTGTTCGCGGGGGCTCAATCGGGAACGGACGTCGAGCCCGCCCCAAGATTTCATTGTCCATGTGCAGGATGCCCCAGTGGAAGGCAGCTTTGTTCAGCAAGACCCGGCGGTCTGCAGCTTGGCCCTTGGTAATCCTCCCATCGATGGTGGCGCGGATTAGAACTCGATCGCACTCCACAAGGGCCAAGTCCGACGCCAGCACCAGTTCCGCGCTGGCCAACGCTTCGCGAACCACATCCTGGTGTGGCTCCCCCAGCAACCACGCAACGACTGCTGAGGACTCAGCGTAGAGCATCAATGATCGCCGCGCTCTTCGTCAAGGAGAGCAGATGCCTCTCCCTCCGGCAGGAGCGGCAAGAGACGGGGATACAATCCTGGAGCGTTTGTCGCCCCTAGAGACACACGCTTCTGCTCTACGAGCTTCGCGAGACCCGGGGGGAGGCCTGGCGCCACATCGGTTGCTCCGGGTTCTCTTAGCTCTGCCACGACCACACCTCGATCGGTCACCAGAAGCCGCTCACCGGCACTGGTCAGCCGGATGACTTGGCCCTCAATCCCGCGCACTATGCGGGATTGATCCTCCACTATGTAATACCTCTATCTAATTCATATAATTCCATATATAATTCCTTTCATTCATCCTTTCATATGTCTAATTCAAAACGGGGGCTAATTCCGGCTCTTCTAATAGTTCGCCATATCCTTCACGCTTCTGTTATCGCATAACTCCTCTTGTTCTGGCCTCAGACCACTACTTGTTATGATCTGATCTATATTGTCCTTAATCATCTCAGTTCTCATTCGGTTTCATTTAGCTCCAATTGTATCGCTCGTTCACGATCAATCTTGGCTTACGGCCATTGCAGGATGTTTCAGGACAGGCCGGGAAGTGCTTTACGCTTTCGGAACCCTCCTTGCAATGACTGAGGTCCCGGGGGTCATCGCGAGCGACAGCGCGGCGATCTCAATGGGCGGATGAGATTGCTTCGTCGCTACCCTCCTCGCAATGACTGAGGGTGGCGCCACGGTTCCGGAATCTCTCTACGGGATTCCATATTCCTATCGTGAGCCGTAGCGATAGGCCGAGATCGTAAAACGAGAGAATGAAACATCCCGCCATTGTCTGAGATTCCTTTCTCTTCTTCCCCCCTTCACTAGCTCTTGCCCTTCTCGCT
>JAUXFG010000266.1 GCA_030620115.1 Candidatus Fermentibacterota bacterium | reverse complement strand
TGAGCAGAACAAGAAATGGGATGAGCAGAACAAGAAATGGCATGAGAACCAAGAGGCGATCAGCCGGATGATAGGATCTATCGAGGATTTGGCTCGCAAGCATGACAGCACGATAGGAGCCCTGGGCGCACGGTGGGGTCTGCATTCCGAGCAATCGTTCCGCAGAGAAGAGGTGAGTCCCACGCAAAGGCAGAACCACGGATTTCACAGATTACACTGATTGTGAGAGGGGATTATGGATATGTCTCTCACAGAATACATCAATCTGTACATGGATGTGGGAGAGCGGGAGAAACTCTTCTTGACAGCTGACAATCGGATGCTGATCGCTGATTCAAGACCAATTGTGACTTCACCCCCAGAGGCATATCTTGATCGGAATTCCTTACCCTCCGGGCGTAGACCCTACGGGCCGGAGGCTCAGAATTCCGATCAAAAACTCAGTGCCTCTGTGATCTCTGTGAGAGACCCTCCTTTTCCGCAATTCGAATTTCTTCCAGCATTCACGCAATTTTCCCCCCCCCTCATCCCCATTGACGACACGGCCGACATTCTGCTATTTATGATGTCACGAAAGTACCACGGATCTGGAGTTATCTCGATAATTCCAGCCGTTGCGAGAGGCTGGGCAAGGCTACAAGTATCCGAAACGAAGGATCTACCCCCAGAACCCTCGCAAATATCGCATCCCAATCCGCATAATCCGTGACAATCAGTGGTTGTCAGATGGGCGGAGCATACCCGGAACCGTGGAGGGGGGTTTGCCCTCAATCTCCTATCCCAATCTCCCCTCCCAATCTGTGAAAATCTGTGGTTCTCCCCATCCGTATAATCTGTGAAATCTCCCCTCCCAATCTGTGAAAATCTGTGGTTCTCAGGATGGGCGGAGCATACCCGGAATCAGCAAGAATCGAAAAGTACCCGCAATAATCGTCCCATTCTCCAATCTCCTCACTGCGCCGTTTGTATCCTGAATGAGGAACTGCGAAGACCAAGATGCAATGCTGACCTCCCCGCCCGAGGGGTGAGCCTGTCGCGCCTCTGAAGCTTCGAACCCGGTAATAACACCATGCTTCCATACTTCAACACTTCCGGTCCCTGTGTCCCCGGGCAGCACTACATGCTGCCGCCGGAGCGACGTCTGGGCCGAGTTATGAGTCTTATCGAGGAAGGCCGCTACTTCACGCTTCACGCGGGCCGGCAGACTGGCAAGACAACCTCGGCTCGGTGGTTTGTACGGCATTACAACGCGGGCGATCAGTACTGTGCGGTCTGGGTTGACATACAGACGGCGCGGGAGATACCTGAGCCGGCCGAGGCATCTGGCACGATCCTGAGCGAATTCAGGGCGTCGTGGGATCGCGATCTTGGCGGGTTGCCCGTTCCGGCGACCGATGCGCTGCTGGTGGATGCACGGACCTGCGTCGTCAGCTTTCTGCGGGAAGTGGCCCGTGCGACTCCTCGTCCACTGATCGTGTTGATCGACGAAGCGGACGGGCTTGTCGGCGAAACGATGGTCTCGTTCCTGACGCAGCTTCGACGAGGCTACATGGACCGCTCATCGGTGCCGTTCCCTCACAGCGTGGTCTTGATCGGGATGCGGCAGGTACGGGACTATGTGGTGAGCGAGGAGGAGCGGCGCGCGGTGTCATGGTTGGGGACGACGTCGCCTTTCAACATCACGGCAGAGTCGCAGACGCTGGCGCCGTTCACGGAAGGGGACGTGGGCGAGCTGTTGGCCCAGCACACGACGGCGACGGGGCAGCGGTTCGAGGACGAGGCGGTGAGACGGGTGTTTGAGCTTTCGCAGGGGCATCCGTGGTTGGTGAACGCGCTGGCGGACGAGGCGATACGGCGGGAGGCGCCGGAACGAAGCGTTGCGGTGACGGCTGAGCACATCGAGATGGCGAAGGAGACGATCATTCTGGAGCGGCGGACGCACATTGACTCGTTGATCGCCCGGCTGCGTGAGCCGCGGGTGAGACGGATCATCGAACCGATGTTGGTAGGCGGGTATGTGGATGTGGACGGGATGGACGACGACCTTCACTACGTTGAGGGGCTGGGGCTGGTGGTTCGTCGGGACGACCGGTTCGAGATCGCGAATCCGATCTACCGGGAGATCATCCCGCGGGCCATGACGTTCGTGATGCAGGGCCAGCTCCTGCAAGAGACGGCGTGGTATGTACGTGCAGATGGGAGCCTGGATATGGGGAAGGTGCTGGGAGCGTTTCAGGTGTTCTGGCGGAAGGATGGACACATGGCTGCAGAGGGGTTCACGTACCGAGAAGCGGGGCCGCATCTGATGCTGATGGCGTTCTTGCAGCGTGTGGTGAACGCCGGGGGTCGCGTGGAGCGGGAGTATGGGTTGGGGCGAGGGGCATTGGATCTACTGGTCGAGTGGGGAGAGGACCGTCATGCCATTGAGGTGAAAGTGAGAAAGGGAAGCCACACGGAAGAAGATGTGTTGGAGCAGGTGGTGCGGTATCTAGACCATCTTGGCATGAACGAGGGATGGGTGGTGACGTTTGACCCACGACGCGATATCCCGTGGAGTGAGAAGCTCACCCGGCGAGACATCGACTTTGCCGGCAAGACGATCCACTTCGTCGGCTGCTGACTGGGGGAACGAATGCGAGTCGACATTCCGAAGGGAAGACACATCATGGCGAAAGAAGGATGCGTGCGACGCTCTTCCCCCTCCCCAGATTCCAGATTGACAGATTATAGATTCTTCCCTCCTCTCCCAAATCTCCTCTCCCAATCCGCATAATCTGTGTAATCTCCTCTCCCAATCTGTGAAATCTCGTGGTTCTGTAATCTGTGGTTTTGTGGTTCAATATCAAACATCAAAGATCTGACCCCAGAAAACATCCATTCGGAGTGCGCCCCTGGGATTGACCAGGCATAGCATTCCGAGCTATATTATTCGATGACTGACGTGATACCTAAGCAATGTCGCCTAGGTCGGAGATCGGCGGATGACCTTGAACCGGCACATGGAGGGATGAGATGGAACTCCGGCAAGTAAAAGAGATCATCCGGCGGGAATTGCCGGGAATACTGCGAGATGATGCCGAGATGCAACGATTTATTCTTCGTCTCTCACGCGAGCATTTCGCACCTAAGGAGGAGACGAAGGACCGCTTTGATCGTTTGCTTGATGAGCTCCGCGCAGATCGAGAAGAGCAGAGCGAAAAATGGGATGAGCAGAACAAGAAATGGGATGAGCAGAACAAGAAATGGCATGAGAACCAAGAGGCGATCAGCCGGATGATAGGATCTATCGAGGACCTGGCTCGCAAGCATGACAGCACGATAGGAGCCCTGGGCGCACGGTGGGGTCTGCATTCCGAGCAATCGTTCCGCAATGCGTTGAAGGGCATTCTCGAAAGGGTATCTGGAGATGCACAGGTACTCAACGTAGTTGAATATGACGACGAAGGGGATGTATTCGGCCGGCCCGATCAGGTGGAGCTTGACATCATTATCAAAGACGGACTGCTGATCATTTGTGAGATCAAGTCATCCATGAGCAAAGCCGACATGTATGTTTT
>JAUXFG010000138.1 GCA_030620115.1 Candidatus Fermentibacterota bacterium | reverse complement strand
CTTGGCGTAGACGGGAGGCGTAGTCCAAGCTACGTCGAGGATTTCGCGATCGATGTGAGGCAAACGGATGTGGTGAAGATGGGATGCAAGAATGTGAAGTTATTCTTGCGCGAGCCCCAAGGTGAGGGGAAGGAGATTGTGGGCTTGAAAAGAGGTTTTGCATTGTGTTAGGGTATCAGCCGGGGATGATTATCATTGAGAGGTTCGAGCTCAAGGTGAGGCTTGGGGCCGGGGCTATGGGGATTGTGTTCGGCGCGGTGGACAGGAAACTGGATGAGGAAGTGGCGCTCAAGTTCCTGCCGATGGCGATGGCCGAAGATCGCGAGGCGGTGGGGCAGTTCGCAGGAGAGGTGAAACGGGCTCGGAGGGTTTCGGGGCGGTACGTGCTCAGGGTCTACGATATGTGGGACGATGGCGAGGGTGGGCATTTCGTGACCATGGAGTGGGCCAAGGGAGGTGACCTGAACTCGTACCGGAGGCACCGGGGACTCGTGCCATGGGAGGAAACGAAACGGCTTCTCGTGCCTATTCTTCGAGGTCTTCAGACTGTTCACGAAGCAGGGATTGTACATCGGGATGTAAAACCAGGGAACATCTTGTTCCGAGAAGAAGGGATACCGATAGTCGCTGATTTCGGCATCTCCAAGTCCATCATGGCGTCAATGAGCCGGATCTCTCAGGATACGTCCATCAGCGGAACCCCGGCCTACATGGCTCCCGAGGCGATCCGTGGAACAGACGATATAGGCCCTGCAACTGATCTCTATGCCGTCGGATCCATGGTCTATGAAATGCTCACTGGTCATACACCATTCAAGGGTGATCCGATGTCGGTCATGTTCAATCAGACGCAGAGCGATCCTTCGTTCAAAGACGTGCCTCGAGAGGCGGTTCGATGGATCGGGGCTTGTCTTGTCAAAGACATAAACGGTCGTGTACAGAACGCCGAACAGCTTCTGCGCGGGCTTTCCGATCCCTCCGGGCTTCCTGTCTACATTCCCATGGGCCAGCTCGCGGAGCGGGCGATACACGTACCCCAACCGCAACCGGCAGCCGCGCCTCCTTCGGCTCCGCGCAGCAGCGCTCAGGAAGCTGTTGTACCGGGTCGCACATATAAGGTTGGGGCGAAACGGGTCAAGACGGCGCTTGCGGCAGGATTACCAGAGAAATGGTGGAAGAGCAACACGGTCCTCCCATGGGTGTTGGGGTCCACGTTGGCAGCGCTGGTCATATTGGTCATCGTTGTTGCCTCAGGCGTTGGCGGCATCTCCGGGGGAATGAAGGTTGACAGGAATGAATCGATTGGGGATCAGCATCCCGTGACTGGTGACTCAGACGTAGTTGATAAGCCTGATGACAGACTGCCGCCGAAGCCGGAAACGCCAACGTCTTCGCCGTCTCGTGACCACATTGTGGCATTGGAACAGAAGGCTCAGAGGCTTTTCAGAAACAGCAGCTTCAGGTCAGGTCCCGACGGGAATGTATGGGAAACCTGCCAAGAGATCATGAAGGAAGAGCCGGAGAATTCTGTATGTTTGGAGCTGATTGATGGGATGAGGGACAAGTATCGGCGTTGGATAGAGAGCAGCCTGGCGGAACATGATTGTGAGAAAGCCGCCCGATACGCGGTATCTCTGGGCACGATCGGCGGAGGCGGGGACTACAGTGGTAGAATTACAGAGTGCAGGCGAAAGACGTCGGTTGTCCAGGCAATGACAGCCAAGTGCCCGTACTGTGGAAGGACAACTGAAGAAGGCAAGATTTGCCAGATGTGTGGGAGAAGCTTGCAGGGCCTTACGGTCGCCTGCCCGAACTGCAGGAAGTGGACCGCGGATGAGAAGTACTGTATCCACTGTGGGTATGAGTTGAAATGAATGGAGAATGGGGAAGAGGATCTCTCACAGAGCTCACAAAGACACAGAGGGTTGGGGTTGGATTGAATTCTCGAGCCTCCGGCCCATATGGGCCTACGCCCCGGAGGGATGGATAATTCAATCCAAGAACCTCGGCTATTGACGCAGCAGGGGAACGTGGGCGAAGATTATTGGTCATTGGGGGGAAATGAGTAGGGAGTAGGGAGAAAAAGGAGCCCCTCATCCTAACCTTCTCCCGAGGGGAGAAGGGACTGGTGGGGAGAAGATGGGAATGTGGCGTGAGCCAATGGTTCCCTCTCCCGGTGGGAGAGGGTTAGGGTGAGGGGCTACGGGAGGAATCGATGAGGAGGCCGTCATGAATTGTAATCGGGTTGGGTTGGTTTGTATGATGGGCATGATGGGCGTCTTTGTGCTGAGTATGGTCGAGAATGCGGATGCACACTGTGTTCTCAGCCGCGACTTCTCACAGGCGCACCTGGGTGAGACCCTCCACGACAGCCAAGGGAACTACTACCAGGTGAAGATTCCGGAATCCCTCGAGAGCGATCGGAACTATGTTCGACTCGTGGGTGAGGGGCGCGGGGCGCCTACTCTATGGAACTACGGCAAGCGGGTTGACCTCTATGAGGAAGTCATTCGGGATGCCGTGCTGCAACCCCTTTTCTCTGATCTTTGGTTCCGAAATCTTGGTCAGTCTCTGACTGGGGCGTGGGATCAAGGTACAGAAACAGGACAGCAAATTTCGACATTGTTCAGCATTGCGTCTGATCTCGCCTCTGTGAGTCCGCACGTTCGGGATTTGACCAACTTGAGATACATCCCAGGTGGAACGGCATCACGTGATTTGGTCAATACGCTCAAAGTCCATGGAAGATCGGTTCGCCATGTATTCGGCGGGCAGGGCAGAGCCATGGGGGCGCTGAGCGGGGCGGTGGATATTATGGCCGCCGTCGGCCAAGTCGGCGATGTTGCGTTGACTACCGCTGTTCTCCAAGCCCTTGCCAACGACGAGGCGGACCTTCGTCTCTCGGAGCTTGAAGCTCTGATTCGGGGCTTGTCTTCTCCCGATCCTGCCATGATCGAGGCATTATCTCGTGTGCGTGGAAATATCGATGTCATGATGCAGGAGAGCACATGGCGCGACTTCCTTGGTGCGATGAGCGTAGCCATAGACGACAACAAGCTTGATCTCTTGTCCACGGGAGTCATAGGCCTCCTCGCACATCTTCCTCATGGCTGGGCATTCGCCTTGGAATTCAAAGTCATCATGGGAATCTACAACCAGGAGGAGTTGGCGAGACGAGCGTGTCTGTCCGGGGAATTGTGGGGGATTTTGCACAAATCGAGTCAGGCGAATTCCAGCTGTATGATCTCTGTCAAAGCCCATCTTGGCGTACAGTTCTATGACTACATGATTCGGGCATTCTCAACCGGAGAGGCGAAGTTCAGGGACTTCGTGAACAGCATTCTCCTGTTAGGGAAACGCTATGAGCAGTGGGTCGAATACTACGAAGGGACGAAGGAGGACTGCACAAGGGGATATGCTCCAGGAGTCTGCCAGCCGCTGCAAGCCGGGGGCCTCGGCGGGCCGATTATTGCAGGGAACACAACGATACTGTTCCTGCTCGATACTTCGGGGAGTATGAAGGATCGCTGCCCCGGTTCGTCACAGCGCAAGATCGATGCGGCCAAGGAAGCGCTGGCAATCGCTGTTGAGCAGTTCTCGCAGTCTCCAGGCAATGAGTTCGGGGTCTTGGCCTTTGGAGGAAGGTGCGCGACTCGACTGATCTGTGATTTCGGACGTGACGCCGCGGCCATCACGGCAGCTATCGGGCCATTGGAACCGGAAGGCAAGACTCCAATCGAATCGGCGATACGTGAGGGGGCGAGGATTCTCAGAAGCAGGCCACAATCATCAGAACTATCATTGATACTGATCTCAGACGGGATGGAAACATGTGGCGGGGACCCTGTGACAGCTGCGAGGGAGTTGAACGTGGGAATATTGGGTCCACTGAGCGGACTGATGGAGCTCTTGGGATCCACCGTGTACGCGGCGGCGCAGACTAGGCCCATAAGGCTCTCAGTCATTGCCTTCGATGTGGAGCCTGAAGCCCAGAGGCAGCTCGAAGCTATTGCTCAGGCGGCGCAAGGCTCGTTCCATAGAGCCGACAACCTACCACAGCTGACAAGGGCTCTGACGAGGGCCACGAATGAAATTCATTACTGGCCGGGACAGGTCCATCCGCAGCCGGTGACGCCCGAATCTCACCGGATCGTGGTTCGATATGGACGCGATACGGATCCTCTCTGGTATGTTCTGGGCGGGTTGTGGGCCGTGATCATTTTGCTGGGTGCGGGGACATTGGTGCTTTTCAATCGTGGAAGAAGAATGGCTTCTCCAACTGTCGTGGGGTTGCTGCTAGTGAAGGGGGTTGAAAGGGAACACTATGTCCTCACGAAGCGGATCAGTACTCTTGGGCGATCGGTAGGAAATGATGTGGCAATTCAGGATGAGAAGATGTCTGGCCGCCATGCGCGGATTGAATGCAATAAGCAAGGCTTCCGGATCGTAGATCTCGGGAGCACGAATGGAACGTATGTAAATGACCAAAAGGTCCATGAGGCGTCCCTTAGACCAGGTGACGTCATAAGGATGGGTGAAACTACGCTTGAGTTCCGCTTGCCGGAGGGATAGGGGGAATGCCGACGGCGAGGGGAGACTGGGGAAGCGATGAGCGTTCAGCGTCCAGCGTGTGGATGCGGATGCGGATTTCCCGTCGCTTCCACGCAGAGCATGGGCACGAGCGGAAGCGCAGGCATGGCTTGCTTTAGGAAAGGCTGCCGCAGTCAAAATGAGCCCCCTCATCCTAGCCTTCTCCCGGGGGGAGAAGGGACTGTAGGGAGAGGGAATGCGGGTGGCACAAATGATCCCCTCTCCCGCGGGGAGAGGGTTAGGGTGAGGGGAAGGAAGATGGATGTAGATGAGCAGAGCCCCCACATCCTAGCCCTCATCCTAGCCTTCTCCCTGAGGGGAGAAGGGCCTGGGAGGGAAGATGGGAATGTGGGTTGAACCAATAATTCCCTCTCCCGTGGGGAGAGAGTTAGGGTGAGGGGAAGACGGATGAGAAGAGGCCGTTGTCGGCCAATGGAGGGACGTTGATATGAAGCGAGAGATAATCTTGGTGGTTGTTGTGCTGTTGATAGCGGCAGTGGGGTTTGCTCAGGCGTATGCCAAGCCCTGTCCCAGATGCGGAGCTGAGAACCAGGAGATAGCGAAGTTCTGTAAGGAATGTGGGTTCGATTTCTCGAAGGCGGTTGAGCCGGAGCAAAGCCTGACAGATGCCATGGAGGTTCTGAAAAGAGCGCGGGCTGCGTATGAGAGCGGGAAATGGGCGGAGGCGCTTGGGTTGTATCAGAGAATGGAGGAGTTGCGGCCAGGGCATCCTGAGGCCAAGGATCGGATCAAGGAGTGCGAGGGGAAGGTTCAGGAGGAGCAGCGGAGACGAGAAGAGGCAGCGAAGGCGGAACGTGAGAGACGGCAGTACGAAGCATGGTTAGCAGAGATGAAGAAGAATCGTGAGTGGGCGCTTGATGAGGCGAGATACCTGATGGAGACACAGGATCATGTAGGAGCGTCAAGAAAAGCGCTACTGGCGTTGGCGGGAAGTTGGGATTGGGTGGAGGGGAGAGGAGTATTGCGGGAGGCTTTTCTCAAGGAGATGCCCGGCAAGTGTTGTGATGCGACGGGAGCGTTTGGACAAGCGGAAGTAACAGAAGCGTATAGGAGGGAATTGGAGAAGAAAGCCAAGGAGGTTTGCGTTGAGGTGGCGCTTGGACTGGCGGACGAGGCGGAGAGGAGGGGGGACAGGACGAAGGCATGCAGCCTGCATAGGCAGGTTTTGAGGTGGAAACCAGGGGATACTCGGGCGGAAGCTGGGATCAAGGGATGTCCCCGCGAAGCCGGTGAGGAGAAGGTGTTTTGGTTGCCTGGTGGCAAACAACTGACGATGGTCTGGATCCCATCAGGGAGCTTCCAAATGGGATCACCGAGCAGTGAGGCCAGTCACGATTCTGATGAAAGGCAGCACAGGGTGACGTTGAGCAAGGGATTCTGGGTGGGGAAGTATGAGGTGACGCAGGAGCAGTATGAAGCGGTGATGGGGAGTAGTCCGTCGCATCTCAAGGGGAGGAAGCGGCCTGTTGAGAAGGTGTCGTGGTACGACGCGGTGGAGTTCTGCAATACGTTGTCGAGGAATGAGGGGTTGAGGCCGTGTTATCAAATCACGGGGACTTCCGTTACATGGGATCATGGTGGAAACGGCTATCGGCTGCCTACGGAGGCTGAGTGGGAGTATGCGTGCAGGGCGGGGACGATGGGGCCGTTTCACACGGGGAGCTGTCTAAGTACGAATGAAGCGAATTATGATGGGGACTATCCGTACTCAGGCTGCAGCAAGGGCCGGGATCGCAAGGAAACCTGGGAAGCCGGGAGCGGGAAGGCGAATGCGTGGGGATTGTACGATATGCATGGGAACGTATGGGAATGGTGCTGGGACTGGTACGGAGACTATCCGAGTAGAAGTGTAACCGATCCGATCGGCCCATCCTCAGGCTCGCTCCGGGTCTCCCGCGGCGGGAGTTGGCGCTTCTACGCGAGGCTCTGCCGTTCCGCGAGTCGCGGCAGGGGCGTCCCCGGTCGCCGCTACTTCAACCTGGGCTTCCGCCTCCTGAGGAAGGAGTGAGCGCCGTCCTGCGAAGGCGCAAGCCATGGGCGTGGCGTTAGCCTGCGCGGAGCGGCGGAGTCCTTGCGCGGGAGCGCATAAGGACGGAAGCGCGAAGCGCTCCGCAGATTCTAGCCTTCTCCCTGAGGGAGAAGGGGCTGGAGGGAAGATCGATATGTGGCGTCAACTCAACGCTTCCCTCTCCCACTGGGAGAGGGTTAGGGTGAGGGGGGAATCTTGGATGCAAACGGGAAGAGCCCCCTCATCCTAACCTTCTCCCCCGGGGAGAAGGGATTGGAGGGAAGACGGGAATACGGGTTGTACCAATGTTTCCCTCTCCCATGGGGAGAGGGTTAGGGTGAGGGGAAGGAAGATGGATGTAGATGAGGAGCACTCCCTCATCCTTTCCTTCTCCCTGGGGGAGAAGGGATTGGAGAGTTGTTGGATCTGGCATTATAGGAGGGCTCATGAAGAATGGGATGTGCTTCGTTTTGGTGTTTTCTTTTCTGGGAGCGTGTGTTGCCGCCCGTGAGGTGGATATTCTCTCACCCACACCGTTGAGCGAGAGGAGCTTTCAGACAATTGTCACTGTTCGCGACAATAGCGGCAACCTTATCACCGGTCTTACCACAGACCGATTCACCCTTGCATTGGATGACGGAGAAGTGTCAGTGACCGACGTGTTTCCCGTCACGGAGCAATGGCTCTCGGTAGCCATGCTTATCGACAAGAGCGGAAGCATGAAGGGGAAGCCCCTTGCCGCGGCGAAGGAGGCGGCCGAAGATTTCGTTGCACGGTGTGGCCATCAGACACTCTTCGCCGTTGTGCCTTTCGATGAAGATCCGTTGCCCGAGCCGGCGTTTCTGCGGAAGGAGCAAGGAGTCGCTGATGCTATTCGGAACATCGAGATAGGAAAGAACACGGCCCTCTACGATGCCATACTCACGATTCTACCGCCAATACAGAAACACTGGGCCCCCCGTAGAGCGATGGTTGCGCTAACTGATGGGAAGGATACTCGAAGCAAGACTTCATTTGAGGAACTGAAAGCGAAGCTGGCAGACTACTCCGTACCGGTCTATACCGTTGGTCTGGGAAGTGGGGTTGAATCTGCCAAACTGGCCGCAATTGCTGCGAGCACAGGTGGCCAGTATTTCCATGCTCCCGGTCCAGGGGATCTGATCAAGATCTACCGCGCCATCGCCGCGGAGCTTGAGAGCGGATATGTGGTGAGGTTCAAAATCCCGGAAGATGTGCGGGAGGGAGGGACTCATGTCTTGGCAATCGCGGTACAGGCGGAGACGGTACGCCTGACCGGCCGGCGTCTTCTCGAACTCACAGGGGAGCCTCGCTCTAGTTCAGAACGTAGGGAGATAACCCCCGCACCTGCTGTTGTCGCTGAGCCCGGATTGGTCTGGTTGCACATTGCCGCCGGCGGAGCGGTCGGCCTCTGCCTCGGATTGGTGCTTGCCATTGCTATCAGACGAAGGAAGCCTGGTGTCGTTATCCTCGCGGTGATCTTGCTCACGCTCCTGGGAAGCCTTGTCGGGGCGTTGTATGGTGTGATGGGCTAGGGGACGCGGACCCCCGAGACATCCATTGCTGCATGGCCTCCATGACTGAGGAATATGTCCTGCAGGTTCTCAACTCTTCTGATCCCCGCGAGAAGACCTCCTCTCCCTGGGGAGAGGATTGAGGTGAGGGGACACGTAGGAGCGCCGTAGGGCGCGAATGGGTCGTAGACTGATCTGCAGATCTTCAAAGGAGCTTCACATGCGCGGGAAAAACCTGATGATTTGGACGCTGGTTATGATCCTGGTTGCTGTTGGCACATTCAACTGTGGAAAAGATCTAAAGGCGCCCGAGCGGAGTAATCCGTTGGATCCGGCGTCAGGGGAAGATCCGTTTGGAGTACGGGCACATGTGGGAAGTGGGGGGATTGTGCTCGAGTGGTTCTCTGTGGTGTTGGACGGGGTGCCGGTAGACCGGTACGGCATTTATCGGAGCTTGGACTCAACAGGGAGCTATTCGAGGATCGAGATTGTTACTGATACAACCTATGTGGATGATGGAGTATCTGCAGGGAAGGTTTTTTACTACAAAGTAAGCGCCTTCGTGGGAAATGTTGAGAGCGCTATCTCGCATGTAGTACCGTTCCGTATACCCATGGGACCGTATGTTGAAATCGCCGAGGGAGCCGAGACGATTGCGAGCCGAATGGTTGAGGTAACGGTTATTGCGGCCGAGGCGGAGCGGATATGGCTATCGAACCATGCGGAACCGGACAGCGGGGAGTGGATGGCATTTCAGAGCAGCTTGGATTGGACACTGACGATGGGACCGGGCGAGAAGGTCGTCTACGCGCGGGCCTCATATGCGGGCGGTGACACAGCAGGTAGGGCCCAGGATATGATTCTACCTGCTGCCATGGGAACACCAAGCGTGGTGATCGATGAGGGGGCGACGCATACGGCAACACGAGATGTGGTGGTGCGGCTTGAATGTACGGGAGCGGAGGAGATGCGGGTATGGGCGGATACGACTGAGGCGGCTGCTTGGAGAGCCTTTCAGGACACCGTACATGTGACTTTGGCGACCGGCGAAAGCGAAAAGAGGGTTTATGCCATTTTCCGTGATACGTTCGAGATCGAGACCGCCGAGGTACAAGATGGCATACTACCGAACCAACCGGGCGATGGGGAAATCGTCATGAATGATGACGATCCCTACACAAACGATCGGAACGCGATTCTGACGCTTGATTGCGCCGGCGTCTCGGAAATGCGGATTGCGGAGGGGACGGATCTCAGCGGCGCGTCATGGATGCCTTTCGATACGACCGCGACGTTGACGGTCAGTACGGGAGATGGGGACAAACAGGTAACAGCGCAATTTCGGAATGAATTCCTGATTGAGACCGATCCCATTTCCGATATGATTGGATTGGACACGGAGGTGGTGATACGAGATTTCACCTTCGATGCGGATAGTATCGGCATGGGCGAAACGATACATTCTCGAGCGGATTGCGGCGAGCCGGAAGGGAACGGTCGAGTTCTCATCGGAACAAGCGTGGAAGTCATACTGATGGATGACGGGACAGGGGGCGACGAGACTGCCGGAGATGGGATCTACGAATTGGATTGGGTTGTGGATTCCGGGCCATGGGAAGGGAAACCCTGGTTCACGTTCGAGGATAGGGCGGGGAATGAAGCCGATCAGGAGGCCTCGTCTACTTTGCACATTCTCCCCGTTGATATCACCGTCAGCCCCGACTCGTTCTCCTTCTCGACGGAGGTTGCCGTCAGTCTAACGGGAACACTGACCATAGCCAATATCGGGTATGGAACACTCGTGGCGCAGATTGAATCGTCGGAATTATGGCTGACAGCACAACCCAATGCGGTCAGTATCGCCAAGCATTCACATGAGACGATTATGGTCCGGGTCGATACCACGGGATTAGATCCAGATCCGTATCAGGCGGATCTCATAATCAGGAGCAACGATCCGGACGAGAATCCGGTTGAAGTTGATATTTCCCTACAGCAGTACGGGGACATATTGGTAACAGAGCCGAATTCCTCGACAATTTGGCATCCCGGAGACCGGAATGTTCCGATTCGATGGGGTACCGGCGATCTGCCGAAGAATGTGTCGATCAAGCTGCGCCGGCCGGGATTCCCCGCAGTGACAATTTCCAGCAGTGCATTGAACAACGGCTCTTATGATTGGGATGTACCCAGCAGTGTGACCAATGCCGACGACTATGTAGTTATAGTATGGTTCACATGACTTGACACCAGATATATCACTTGACAGATTACTGATGATCAGCTGATCAGCGTTAAGATTCCTCCAAGAATGGATCTTCAGCGGTGTTGCCACCGGT
>JAUXFG010000096.1 GCA_030620115.1 Candidatus Fermentibacterota bacterium | reverse complement strand
GATTTCGTTCAGGGTATCAGTGCGTGGGCTAAGGCCGCTAAGACAGGTTTTATTGTGGTTCCTCAAAACGGACACCAATTGCTTTTCCAGGCTGAGGAGGCAGAGAACGTGGCAGCGACAACATATTGCGACGCAATTGATGGTGTTGGCCGGGAGGACATGTTCTATGGGTATGATCAAGATGATATGCAGACCCCCGAGCTAGAGCGAGCCGAAATGATATGGTACATGGACGAGGCGGAAGCCCAAGGCATTGAGGTTCTTGTTACTGATTATTGTTGGAGTCAGACTTATGTCGACGATTCCTATGTACAGAGTGTGTCGAGGGGGTACATATCCTTTGCAGCCGATCATAGAGCGCTGGACAACATTCCTGCATATCCTCCATACCCATACAGGGTTCACACCGACGATATCACCTCCTTGGGCGATGCGAAGAATTTCCTCTATCTGATCAATCCAACCACCTATCAGACAAAGGATGATTTCCTTCATACCATCATAGACACTGATTACGACATCCTTCTCATTGATCTCTTCTATGATGACACGGAGGCGCTGAGTCATGAGGATGTTGAGGCGTTGAAGACGAAGATGAGCGGGGGTTACCGATTGGTCCTTGCCTACATGAGTATTGGAGAGGCTGAGGATTATCGTTACTATTGGGACGAAGAATGGGAGTCAGCGCCACCTTCGTGGCTGGCAGAGGAAAACCCTGATTGGGCAGGGAATTACAAGGTCAGATACTGGGATCCTTCATGGCAAGAGATCATCTATGGCGGAGATGGTTCGTACCTATCCAAGATCATCGATGCAGGATTCGACGGGGTGTATCTCGATATCATCGATGCGTTCGAGTACTTTGAAGAGCTTGAGGAGAGGTGAACCTGTCGGGCCGCGGGATTTGGCCGCTTGGGGGGATTGTCGGGTTACGCTACGCTAACCCGACCTACGGGATGCTTCGATGTACAATCAAGAGGGGGAGCTATCCTTGGCAAGAGTCCTTGTGTTTGCGATAGGATGCTTGGATCGCTCGACTTGCCAGAGCCTCCTCTCTTGCGTATATAGGATTACAAAGGGACCACTCTTTTCTGCGGTTTTTTTGGACAATACGGAGTCTATTCTTTTTTCATCGTGGAAAATGAATAGGCAAACCGACCTGCTGGATGCGTAGCCATGATGCGTCAACTTGTGGGGGAGCATGAGATGACTACCCAAGAATCGTTACTTGTCGCACCCATCTCTATTCCACCCGCGACAGAGGAACAGCTCGGAGAAGTCGTACAACGCATCGTCAAGGCATTCAATCCTCTGCGTATCGTTCTGTTCGGCTCCTACGCCTGGGGAAACCCCACGCCTGACAGCGATGTGGACTTACTTATCGTCATGGATGATTCTGATCGACCCGCTCGACGTAGCGCTCGAGTCTCTCGTGTTTTGCTGGACATCCCTTTCCCCATAGACATCCTGGTTCGCACACCTGAGGAACTACGCTACCGCTTACGTATCGGCGACTGTTTCATCCGGGAGATCATGGTCCGAGGACGGGTGCTCTATGAACGGGACTGATGAATACTCTGGGGAATGGGTGCACAAGGCAGAGGAGGATTACGAAAACCGTACGTCGGTTCATGCGTGTGAAGCTGAGGCTGGTGCCTGAATAATTTCCCTTCTCACATCCCGGCTTGGTTCCGAGTCCGACCGAGTGGAGAGATCAAGAGGAAGGGGGATGGGGGATTGTCGGGTTACGCTGCGCTAACCCGACCTACGGCTTCGTCGTGGGGGAGCCCTGATCGGCGGGCTCGGAAGAAAGCGAATGGTGTTCTGTGGAGAAAGTTCGATACGCGAGAAGTGTAGATGTCCGCATGACGCTCCATGATTCTTCCGAGATAACTCGGATCATTTCCCGTCCGCATGAGGAGACCCCATTTAGGGTTGAGCAGTTCGGCTGATTGTATCGCCAGAGGAGTAATACGCTTGTCGAGATCGGCGAGGGCTTGACGGGTTCGTTCCATATTCGCCTTCAGGTCCTTGGTCTTGGACTTGCGCCCAGACCCGGGACCGTGGACCATTCTTTGGAGCTTCAGCTGTTCTTCTGAAAAACGATGCTCGAGTTCTGTCTTCCGCTCCATGAGCTCAGAGAGCCGCAGTTGTTCCGGTCGGAAGGCTTCCTGGGCATGAATCTCTTCTTCCAGTTCCCGGACAATCAATGCCGTACGCCACCGCCGCAGATTTTTGGAAACCTGCACATCGCCAAAGGCGTGATCACCGAGGTAGAGGATCTGAGACCCGCTCAATCCCAACATCTCTTCAACAAGACCGGCGTGGCCGCCAAGGAGAACTTGCCCTGGTTTCGGTACACCAACAATAGGCTTGAGTAATCCCTCGTCGTTCACGACTTCGAATGCAGGATTGGCCTGTTCGAAAAACGACGGTTTTCTAGCCTCCACAATGATAATATCGAACAGGTCGTTCCAGGTGACGCCATCCGAGAGATGGGGACCAAAACCGTAGTCAAGCATTGCGCGTGTATGGCGCCATTCGGAGTTGGTTATGAGAAGCAACTTCTTTCCGGCTCGTTTCTGGTCCAGCAGGGCGGCAGCCGTCTCGGCATCACGGTCTACGAAACGTTCGGGTTGGGCAGCGACCGTGGCTTTCAATCGTCCTTCCATGTGGAGTTCGTCGAATGCCCTTTTCAACTGATCATATAGATCTGCATAACCTAGAGTGGTGGGGAACTGCCCAGCATCAAGGCGATCAACCAGTTGTGCATACATGCAGGCTTCAGAGAGAGAGAAGAGTGTATTCAGGAAAACATATCGGGGGTCAGGCAGTTCTACGATTGTCTGTTGATAGACTTTGCGGAGCGTCGAGAACTCCATCGCAGCTGTGCCATGGGAGCCTCTTCTGATGTAGCCGAACTGATCGGCTTTGATGATGTTGCCGAAGTGTCGGTCGATAATCAGACCTATCTGGAATGCATTTTGATCGAAGGTCAGACCCGCGGTGGGCCAGCCGAGTTGTGCCAGCTTTTCCTTGAAAAACCCAAATGATGTCCTCTCCCATGCGTCAACGTTGTAGTGGATCAATGTGTAGTCCAGATCATATCCAATGGCTCTAATGGATCGCAAGTTCAGTGTTCTGTTGCAGAAGATCCGACGTTCCGGGGAGGGGGCAGGGAATGGGGAGTTTTTGCCTGGGCTGCTTGTGGATGTCATCTTAACCTTTCGAGGTTGCAGAATCGGAACCCGAGCCCAGTCGAGGGGGCGCAAGCCTCGCATTCAGAATCCCGCGTCGGCCGCGGGACGGTTTCGCCACGAAAGCCGGAGAGAAGTCCGGGCTAGGAAACAAACTAGATCGTCGGGCTTGAGAGTCAATCAGCCGCATTTGTGTGTGAGTGTTTTGACGCTTGTCGAGTTGTGGCCTGTGTCAGTACATTGATTGGAGACAACTAATTCGACTCGTAATACGCCCGGGCGGGGAAAGTTCGGGATCCCGCGTCCGACGCGGGATTCGAGACGAAGTTTTTTGGAAGGGTGATCGCCATTGCATACGTCTGAGTCGTCATCAGTTCAAGTGGATAGATCAAGCAGAACATTTGTTTTGGCGGCTGCCATCATTTTCGGGATCTCGATTCTTGGGACAGTCGCATATGCTCTTCTTGAAGGGATGTCCCTATTCGACGCTGCCTATCAGACCATAATCGTGATATCAACATTGGGGATAAGAGACAGCACCACCGGGCCGGCGGGGAGAATCATCACGTTCTGTTTGGTCATTGTCGGCATTGGAGCCGTTGCATTCGGGTTCTCGCTGATCATGTCCGTTATTGTTGAAGGGAAACTGAGAACAGTCCTGGGGAGGCGTAAAGTGACTGCCAAAATCGCGAATCTCCGAAATCACTATATAATCTGTGGCTATGGCCGCATGGGGAGGCAGGTGAGCAGCCGACTATCCAAGGCCGATAGAATGGTCATTGTGATCGAGAAGAATGTCAGGGTCACATCACTGGTGGAAAACGACGGCCATCTCTATGTGTTAGGCAATGCCTACGAGGAAGCCATCCTCGACTCAGCGGGCATTTCTCATGCCGCGGGTCTGGTCACGGTACTACCTTCCGATGCGGACAACGTTTTTGTAGCTCTCACCGCTCGGGAGCTCAGCCCGACGATTCCTATAGTCTCGCGTGCCGAGAATAGCGAATCGATATCAAAATTGAAGCGTGCCGGCGCCACTAATGTCATCTCTCCTCATGACATAGGAGCCAGGAGGATGGCGGCATCGCTCATCAACCCAGCATTTGCTCAGTTCGTAGAAGCGGCGGCGGATGATGAAAACATAGAGGTGGGAGACCTGATCATAGCGGAGCGTTCTCCAATCGACGGGCAGAAGCTCTCTCATGCCAGAATCCGAGAAGTGGCGGACGCATTGATCATCTCAGTGACTAAGGAAAACGGCAAGCGAGTATTCAATCCTACGTCGGATCTGATTCTGCAAGCCGGAGATCACCTGCTTTACATCGGAACACGGGGAACTGCAAAACGTCTCGAAGAGATTGTTCAGGCCAAAGAGTGAAGGATTGAGAGAAAACCTAAAATCCGAAACTGATCTGAATAATGAATGACCGGACCCGGATCCAAAGGGGCACGCGAGAGCATCCTTCAGTCGGTTTGGAGGATGGTTGGATCTGTTCGGGCTAGCCCGGGCATCGCGAGATCCCACATGGGGCGCCATTCTCTGCGATACGTCGAGGAGTCCGAAGGAGCGTAACGAAGCAGCCACAGCCAAATGCAGCGCTGCAGTCCCGCGGGACGCGGGATGAGAAGTGCGGGTTAATCATCCAGCGACGAATCGAGAAAGGTGAAGCAACGGTTGGCAACTGAACGTGAACAGCTCGAACAAGCAATAGCAGCCATCGAGAAGCAGCGGAAGAGTTTGGGCGATGATGTGGTGGACTCGGCGGTTGATGCTCTTCGAGAGAAACTCGCCGCGCTGGATGCCAGTGACCACTCCGTGACCGAAGAGCGCAAGCAAGTGACCATTCTTTTCGCCGATCTCGTGGGTTTCACCCTTCTATCACAGAAACTGGATGCGGAGAGGGTCCACGAGATTCTCAATATCTACTTCGCGCTCTGGCGCGATGCCATCAGGCGCAACGGGGGTGTCATCGAGAAGTATATCGGCGATGCGGTGATGGCTGTCTTCGGCATACCGGCTGCCAGAGAAAACGATCCCGAGGCCGCAGTGCTTACGGCATTGGATGTGCGGCAGAGACTGCCCGAATTGAACGAGAGATTGGGGCGTGAGTACGATATTTGCTTGAGCGCACGAGTCGGCATCAATACGGGGAATGTGATCGCGTGCGAGCTTGGACGAGAGGGGGAGTTCACCGTGACAGGCGACGCGGTGAACATGGCAAAACGCCTCGAACAGGCTTGTCCGAGCAACGAAATCCTCATTTCGCATATGACCTTTCGGCATACACGAGGTGTCTTCGATGTCCTCCCCCAGGAACCCCTGCTGATTAAGGGGCGGGCCGAACCTGTACGAACCTACGTTGTGCGGTCCGCGCTGCCGCACGCCGACCGTTTCAGGAGGCGGGGTATCGAAGGGATCGAGACCCGGCTGGTGGGTCGCGAATCAGAGTTGCTCATGCTGGAGGAAGCATTCTCAGGGGTTCTCGAGCATCACAGGACATACGTGGTGCTTGTTACCGGGGAAGCAGGCATAGGGAAGTCGCGACTCCTCTATGAGTTCGAGCATCATACTGCACTGCGTGGCTGCAGCGTGAATCGTTTCAAAGGACGAGTGACGCCAGAGGTCATGAATATCCCCTTTGGGCTCATTCGCGACATGTTTGCGAATACGTTCACTATCCTTGAGACTGACGAGGCCAAGACGGTCCTTGCCAAGTTCCGTGCGGGCATGGAAGGTGTCCTTGGCGTCGAGCAGGCGGACGTGGTGGGACATCTGATTGGTTTTGATTTCTCGAGCAGCAAGGCAGTGGAGAACCTCTTGGGGAGCCCCAACTTCGCGAGTCTGGCCAGAGCATATCTCACGAACTACTTCCGCATCGTGGCCAGGAGACCAACCATGCTTCTCCTGGAAGATATCCACTGGGCCGACAGCAGCTCCGTGGGTCTGCTGCATCATCTTGTCACAGAGATATCGGATGCACCACTCCTGGTTGTTTGTCTGGCTCGCCCCATGCTTTCCGAGCGTTTCGAGCATTGGGGAGAGGAAGATGCATCGTATGTGCGGCTCGATCTCAAGCCTCTTCCAGAAAGCGCTATCGAGGAGCTCGTCATGGAGATCCTGCAGAAGGCTGAGAATGTGCCCGATGATCTGGTCAACCTGATCGTGGGAAGGTCTGAAGGGAATCCCTTCTATGTAGAAGAGCTCATCAAGATGCTGATGGATGATGGGGTTATTGAGCGGAACCAGCCGAGATGGTCTGTGCGTCTGGATCGACTCATGGAAAGCAGCGTGCCACCTACCCTCACCGGTGTTCTGCAGGCTCGATTGGACAGCCTGCCGCAAGAAGAGAAGGAGGTACTCCAGCGAGCTTCCGTGGTGGGGCGCCAGTTCTGGGATTCGGTGGTGACAGAGCTAGAGACAGTGGAACGGGTTCCGGATCGGCAAAGGGTCTCCCGTCTCCTGGAGGCCGTTACTCAGCGGGAACTCGTTTTCAAGAGGGAGCGTTCGGCCTTTGCCGGTACCAATGAGTATGCCTTCAAACACGTGATTCTGCGAGATGTTACCTACGAAACCGTACTCCTGCGAGTGCGGCGTCAGTGCCATGGTCTGGTGGCCAGATGGCTCGAAGAGACCGCAGGGGCGCGCGTAGGCGAATACTTTGGATTGATTGCGCGACATTACGAATTGGCCGGAGAGCTTGAGAACGCTGCGCAGTACCTCCGACGCTCTGGGCGGGACTTGATGCAAATTAGTGCCTTTCCTGATGCCAGAGCAGTCTTTGAGCGTGTCCTGGGCATGATGCGAGAAGATGATGTCACAGGGCGGGCTATTGTGTTGGTCAAACTGGGCATTGCGTGCGTGGAGACAAGTGACTATTCGTCGGCATCCGAGTACCTGGAGCAAGGACTGAAGCTTGCCACAGAGAGTGGTGACAGCGCCATGGCGGTGACGGCGCTCAATTGGTTAGGGAGAGCCGCCACGGAGCAAGGAGAGCATCAGGAGGCCGAGCGTCGACATCAAGATGCGCTGGCACGCGCTCGAGGAGAGAAAAACCTGCCTGGCATGGCGCTGGCAATGCGGTATCTAGGATTCACCGCTTTCTGGCGAGGTGAAACCCAGAGAGCTGAGCACTATGCAACGGAGGCACTTGTTCTCTCCCGAGAGCTGGGCGATCGGCAAGGAATTGCCGCTGCGCTGAATGTTTTGGGCAATGCGGTGTCCAGCGGGGGGAAACATGAGGAGGCCAGACAGTGCTATGGGGAGAGCCTCTCGATCTTTCGGGAGATAGGCGATCGCCGGGGTGAGATAGGCTGCCTTAACAACCTCGGAGAGATTGCCCGAGCCCAGGGTGATGGGCGTGAGGCGCAGCGTTGCTACCATGAGAGCTTGACCCTGTGCAGAGATATCGGATTCCGGTGGGGAACCGCGCTCTCCCTTGTCAATCTAGGGTTTCTCCACGCCGGACTTCACGAGGACGACCTGGGTCGTGATTGCCTGATGAAAGCCCTTGAAGAGTCGCAAGCCATTGGAGCCATGCCTATTACGCTGGGAGCATTGGTGGGAATCGTGCGACTTGAGGCGAATGCCGGACGCTATCTGTCTGGAGTTCTGTTGTTGGGATACGTACTTGCGAACCCAGCGCTGTCTATGGAAGTAAAGGAGGAAGAGGCCAAGCCTCTCCTCGAGCTGCTGCAGGCGAATCTCCCCAAAGAGCAAGTGAACTCGGCGCTGGAGCGCGGGAGTCGGCTTGAACTCGGCGCAGTGCTCGACAGGATTCAAGGCATGGGAGCGCGCCCCGACCAATGAGCCGGGGCACGCTGAATGCTATGACGCTATTCGCCCGGGAAGTGCTTTACACTCTCGGAACCCTCCTTGCAATGACTGAGGCCCGGGGTCATCGCGAGCGGTAGCGCGGCGATCTCAGTTGCGGGGATGAGATTGCTTCGACGCTACTCTTCTCGCAATGACAGGTGGAGGAGCTGGTCATCGCGAGCGGTAGCGCGGCGATCTCAATGGGCGGATGAGATTGCTTCGTCGCTACTCTCCTCGCAATGACTGAGGGTGGTGCCACGGTTTCGGGTCAACCCTCCTCGCTGATGGTGATTGCCGCGCCGGATGAGTAGGCATTGAACTCGGGGGCATACATGGACTGTACGGTGGCCGGGCCGACTCGGAACGTGCCCGCCATGTTGGCGCGCAGGCGATACTTGAACGTATACTCGCCCACGGGGAGCGATTCAAAGAAGAAGTTCGATCCCGAATCCCGGGTCTCCTCATACCATCCGATACCTAAGTCCCACTTGTAGCGGGACACCGCGTTCTCCGGCTCCAATCCCGCGGCTCGCGGGTCGCGAAGATGCACGTACTCCGCCCTGTGCTTGGAGCGCAGGGAGATGTGTACTTCGATCTGATCGCCGATGGCGATGTGCGTGCCCTCGTCCAGGGGAGTGAGCACAAACTCTCTCCCCGTATTCTCACGTTTGAAGTACTGACGCGATACGGCGAAGAAGTCACCGCGGTCTTCCTCAGGAAGCTCTTCCGTGGAGAAGTGCCAGGTGGCTGAGGCAAATGCGAAGCCCTTGGATTCCTTCACCACGACCACCGTGGCGGTCTCTGGGCCCACTTTTTCACCAGGAACGATGATCTGGTTCTTCTTGCCTGTGTACTTGTCAGGCTCGAAGGTGAAGGTGACGGTTTGGGTGCCTATGGTGACAGTGGCATCTTCAGTGATGCCCAATGCGCCTTCGGCTTTGAGGTAGTGAATCAGCGAATAGATCACTTCCGCCGTGGCCTTGGTAGACTTCCATTGATTGAGCTTCTTGTTCAGCAGGAGCCACTGTACCAGGCCATCCCTCTGTTGATGCCCCGGCTTCAGCTCCATGAGCGTACGCAAGGCAAAGGCATGGGTCTCGATGGTGTCATTGTACCAGAGCCATGACCGGTCCTCCGGCGCCCAGAACGTACCCTGATCGTCGGTGGTCTTTGCCGCGTCCATAACGCTTTCCCACACAAGATGCGCATCCGGTTCTCTGCCCATTCGCTTGAGCGTCAAGGCCAGATAGCCCTTGAGATAGGGTGAGTGATCCTTCCAGTGTTTGAATGTGAAGGCGAGAATCTGTTCCCGCTCGCTCTGCGTCAGCATATCTCCGGTCCACGAGACCTCTTGGTAGCAGCTTGCCACATAGTTCAAGAAAGTGAGGAATTCCCAACAGCAGTCGCGTGCCATCATGTCTTGTATCCGGTCGCGGTAGTACTTGGCAAGGTACGACCAGCCGCGTCGCACCATGTCTTCGGGCACATCCACACCGAATTCCATGGCTTTGGCGAATCCGTGCATGATGTAGAGCGTCATGTATGGCGATGGGGGGCCGCCGGGAAACCATGGGAAGGCACCCAGAGAGGTCTGAGCCTTGCGCAGCTTGGCCAGAGCAACGTCGCGATTTGCCTTAGCGATCTTTGGATCCAATACATTGATCAGACCAGACCCTGATTCCCTCCCTCCTTTGGCCATCTGGAGCCAGGGGGTCTCTTCCAAGGCCATCCTTCGATTGGGGTCAGCCTGGTCAAAGGTCTCATACCGCGTCTCCCGTTTCGAGAACTCCTCGGCCATACGTGCAATGGCCGGATAGTCCTTGTACAACGTGGAGACAATGCCGGTGGACACGAAACGGTTGAGAGTCTGCTCCGTGCATTCGTAGGGGTAGTTCACCAGGTACGGGAGCGCCTGCAGCACGGTGTAGAAGAGCTGCGCATCCACGGTCACTACAAGCTGCTCATTGATCAGCGTCGGGTCTTCTGTGCTCTGCGCGAGATCATCGAAGCGCATGACTCGACGATCCTTGTTGCGCAGCGTCACAAAACGCGACTGGGCCAGATGGATCCTGCTGGGAAGCACAGGGAGAGGTCGAAGCTCGCCATCGCTGAAGTCGCCGGCCTCTGCAATGATCTTGAACGCAACAATGCCCACCTTTTTGGGCGCGGTGATAGAGAAGGTCAGCGTAGTGCCGCCGCCGGCTTTTACCGTGAAAGGTTCTCTTGCGGGGCCATTGTTTTCAAAACCGAAGTCGGCCAAGAGACTCGCATTGGTCTCCGGATCAAAAATATCGAAGTTGAGGCGGCCCTTGAATTCTTCTTCGGAGGCATTGTTGACCACGACCTTGATTTGGGCTTTGTCTCCTTCGCGGAGGAAACGCGGCACGTAAGGCCGCACCATGAGCTCTTTCACGCTCCGGGTCTCTCGTTGGAGTGAGCCCGCCTTGAGGTCGCGAGTCACGGCATGGACCCACACATTCCACGCGGTGACCGGATCGGGTACATCGAATTCGATAGCAACGGCGCCGTCAGGCCCCAACAGCAACTGGGGCTCCCAGAACGCGGTCTCCGCAAAGTCACTGCGCAATGTCTGCTCAGGCGTTTCGACGCCCATCTCCTCTTTAGCCTCTTCCAGGGCGATAGCGCTTGACCGGTCACTGCCGTTCACGGCGTCCAACCCAGCCAAACCAGCCTTATGGGATTTGAACTCATCCCCCTCCTGGTCCACTTCTATGGACTTCTCGCGGACAGAGGTCTGCGCCTCCGGGACTTCTGCAAAAGTTGCCATCGGCATAGCCATGGTCTGGGCTCCTCGAAAGACTCCACGACGCCCCGGCCCGCCGATACCATAGCCGGAGTAGAAGAGCAATTGGTCGCCGTACAGGGATGGATAGCCGGGGGGCGAACGGAAGTTGCTATTGATGAACCGGATGCCGGAAACTGCTCCGAGGCTAGCCCTTGTATAGCTTGTCCCTGTCTTATAGGGGTAGAGCGAGAGGGGGCTCGGGGGCGAATGAAACGCGAAGATGTCGAGGCTCTTATCGTACATGTATGCCAGGAGCTCGGCTGCTCCAGCCTCAGACGGGGTCTTGCCGGCGCCTTTCACGGTCACGGTCCAGGTTTCGTGGCCGCCGGGCCTGATCTTGTCGCGGAACGTGGCAAAGCTTACCTCCAGCCTACGGTCGTCCCACGGCACATAGATGGATTGTGAAAACTGCAGAAGCTGGTGGTCGCGCACCGCGGTGAGTGTAACTCCGAAACCACCACGGTCGTCCTTCTCAATGGGAATCTCGATGATGGTCTCATCGGTTCCCGCCTGAAGTACACGCCGCTCGATGACCTTGCCTGCCTTGAACACATCCAGGAAGAGTTTCTGGTCATCCAGACCGGAGAGGACCAGGAGCCTTGCGGTCTCCCCCACGGGCAAGGAGGTGCGTTCGACGAGCAGCAGTGCAGGCAGTGCTAGATGAGTATCGTGGCCTGCAACCACGAACTCCTTTGATGTCTCGAAGGTGGCGCCAAAGTCATCAACAGTGGTATAGGCGATCCGATAGGGACCGGGGGGAAGGGTTTTGAGGGTGACGCTCGCCATGCCGCTCTCTTCGTGTTCCACCTTTCCATGATCCAACTCGTCACCATTCCGCCACGTATGCATGGCTCGCTCGGGCTGATAGTTCTGCTCCCAGCGTGGGCGCAAGACATCGCCGGGCGTATGATACGCATCGTCGGCTTTGGCCGTCTGCCCGGGCGCATGGAGGGGCATGGGCTCCTCTGCCGGGAGCACGGCTTCTTCCGGTTGGCGGAGCGCGTAGAGCCGCCATGAACCGCTCCCTGCCCTGCCGATGCCATCGAGGTTGCTTCGGCGGATCGTGAGCCCGGGCTGCATGTCCTCCCGCACGAATCCGCCTGTCAGACTGATCTGTGCTTCCACTGAGATGAAGCCCAATCGGAACGATCGTGATGCTGATCTTGTCTCGCCGCCTTCGTCCGTAATGTCGGCGGTGAGCACAAACCGGTAGCTCGTTTCCTTGCTCAGCTCCGCCAAGCGTTCATCAGCGTTCGGCGTAAACTCCACCTGGAAGGCGCCGTCCTCAGCGAGCTCGGCAGTGCCCATAGCCACGATTTGAGTCTGCGCTGCCGCTGCCCGGCCTCCCCACCACCAGCCCCACCACCATGGATACACGGGTACGCGGGTCACGCGCCATTTCACCGTGCCATTGACTACCGGCAGTCCGAAGTAGTAGCGGACCTCACCTGTCATCACTGCGGGCATGTTGAGCCTCAAAGGTTTTGTTGGGTCTTTGAACGAAGCCTCGAACGTTGGCCGCTTGTACTCCTCTACCCGGATTTGCTGGGATCCTGAAAGCGAGCTCTGGAGTCGCCAGCCGCCTAAGGGCCGGCCGGAAGGAATGATGAATTCATCTGCGGCGCTGCCGAATGTGTTGGTCGTCAAGACCTTTGATTCCACGGTCTGGTTGTTGGGGTCGATGAGGGATACGGTGACCGAAGCATCGGGCAAGGTGCGGAAACGTCCCACATCATTTCGTCCGCGATAGACCAGGACTTTCCAGAGGATCTTCTGTGTGGGGCGATAGACGCTCCGGTCCGTGTAGATGAGTGACGCGGTGGTTTCACTGGGCGGCGATGGTTTATGGAACCAGAGGTTCGTGTCATCAAGGGCGACGTCGTCCTCGTACTCGGCAAAAAGGAAGTTCTGATGGGAATCCTTGTGATCCTTGGCGCGGAAGTTGACCAACCCATGGCGGTCGCTGATCAAAGTCTTGAGCCGGTGATGCCCTTTATGCCAGTCACGCTTATAGAGCGTAACCCGTGCCCCCTCGATGGGTACACCGCCGGCCCCTGACACGAGACGTGCTTCCTGGCCTCCGAAGCCATCCGGGCGTGACAGTAACACGAGATCAGTAAACAGCATTGGCACGGCAAAGAGGCGGTTATCCCCGGGATCGAAGCTTTCATTGGCTGAGGAGACTATGATGCAGAAGCCGTGGCTCTCCATGGGCGGGGTGACGAAGGTTCGATGTTCGTGGAAATCCGGGGTGGCAAGGAGATCGGCGCGCCACTGCATGACCGGGTGACGGGTCTTGACGATTTCCTGGATATCCCGGCCACCTGGAAGGAGATTCCAGTCCTCGGCTGTTTCCAACCATTTCACCAAATCAAGCCGGTACGCGCGGAAGAAAAGTGTGGAGAGGTTTTTGTGGCTGATCTCCACCGAGCGCTTGCCTAACCCGTCGCTCTTCATGGCGGTCATGCGGTAGGCCGGAGCCTCGATTCCTTTGACAATGGCTTGGCAGTGCTGCCCGCCAACGGAGTTCGGGTAAACTTTCCACCCTTTGTCAGCCAGAGCCCGGGCGCGACGCAGATTGTTCGGATCGTTCTCTTGTTTCACGAACTCGGCGAGCTGGGCCATCCCCTCGGCCCACCAGTCTATGCGGCGATAGTCGGGGAGTGTTCGCTCGAGATCTCGACGGATGAGTTCACGATCCGGTTCCTGAGTGAATGAGGCCCAAAGCCGCCGCAAGCGCTCGAGTCTTGCCTCGAGGGAGGCGGCCTGCTGTTTGGATTTCGAGGTCCACTGTTCGAGATCATCAAGAAGCGCACAGATCTTGCGCAGAGGATGTGCCTCTGGATCAGAAAGGTCTATGTGACAGGATTGTTTTTGATCACCTTGGATCAGGGCAGGCAGATCAAGGGTCCAGATCTCGTTGCTATGCTCGGGCCGCCAATTGCTGGAATTACCTAACAGCTCTACGAAAAGGTAGGTCGCCGCATGGCGAAGCGTGCCGCGTACCTCCTCGGGGTAGTTGTTGGACATCATGTATCGGGACAAGAGGGAGATCGATTCCTTGCCGAGTTTCTGCCGGAGGTTCCAGACCTCGACATAGGCCCGCTGTGCTTCGGTAAAGAGCTGTTCCCTGGTCCATTTCTTGAGATCCACCTCTTGCGTGGATACGACTTTCTCGCGCTGACCGATCTCCCAGGAATATGCCTGGATATACGTTGTCAAGGAATGGGCGTAGAATAGATTGAGGGTCGCTCTGGAGATGGCATAATCGGGCCACGGCTCTTCCATAAGAAAACGGACCGCGGTTTCGTATCCGTGGAGCGCCATCCGAAGCTGGGTCTCCTTCACCAAGGCCTTGGTCCACTCATCGTTGTCCTTGGCCGCGCGTGCGGAATCTCTGATCAAGGCGACCTCTGCGGCAGCCTGCTCGAACTTCTGCTCGCCAATGAGCTTCTCAACAGAGTCCCAGTCAGGGGGATTGTGCATGGCGCCTCCCGCGGTTGGAGCCTCAGACGCGGCGGAATCCGTCGCCGGCACCAAATCGCATCCGATGGCAAGAAGAAGCGGAACGAATAAGAGGAAAGCGGCGTGTTTTGGCATTGTGAACCTTCCAGGTTGTTGTCATTGGTATCATGAGACGATAGTCATACTACTGCTTAAGCACCCAATCGACAAGAAAAGTTCACGAAGGGTGCGGGGAGGGGTGGATTGGGGAATGGGAAGAAGATAGCGTTCAGCGTTCAGCGTTCAGCGTTGAGATGATGGAGCGAGGAGCAGGGAGAGATTCTTCGCTTCTTGTGGTCGCTCAGAATGACAAT
>JAUXFG010000195.1 GCA_030620115.1 Candidatus Fermentibacterota bacterium | reverse complement strand
AGGGTTCGGGGTTCAGCGAAGATCGGGACAGGCAATTAATGAGTTCTGAATGAAGAAGTCATGAGAATGGAGCAATTCGAGGATGTGGTTTCATCAGATACTCGTATGAACAAAGTCAACGAAATCAAGGCAACTCTGAACGGTGAACGCTGAACCTGTGAACGTCAATAGTGGTTGGCGTGAGCTTGGATCGGGGAGCGACGCTGCGCTCCTGGTCTGGGCCCCTTCCTTTGAAGCGCTTCTCTTGGGCGGGGCAAGAGCCCTGCTCGAGTTCTCGGCGGTACTCGAGAATCCCGACGAAAGAGTCTCACCCGGTCCCATGGTGGATCTTTGTAGCCCGGACCAGATCGAGCTGCTGCTCGATTGGCTGAATGAGGTCAATTTCAGATCTCAGGTCGACCAGTGGCTTTGTTGGGCGCCGAAGTTTGTTCTCGTTTCCCCGACGAGTATTCGTTGCCGGTTGAACGGCTTCTTTTTCGATCCGGCGCGGGATCGAATGGAGAAGGAGATCAAGGCGGCAACGCGGCATTGCCCCTTTCTCGGGCAGGGCAATGATGGGACATGGGTGACCAAGGTCACCCTGGATCTGTGACATAACTCTTGGCGCGCCGATTGACAGCTGACGGCCAGAAAGTGAAGTATTCTTGACAGCGGCTCTCCCCCTTATGCACATTGCCAAGCGAAAGGAGTATAGGCATGGGTGCAGAAACTGACTCCCGCCGCTCATTGGGAGTACAACTCCACAAGGCAGCACTAGCTGGAGATGCCGGCCGGATTGAGGCATTGCTCGAGCAAGGCGCCGATGTCCACGCCAGGGACCAGCACGGTCGAACGCCATTGCATTGGGCTGCAGGTTGGAGCCCTCGTCAAGTAGTGCTGTTGTTGGCGGATAAGTGTTCTTACGACGATATCAATCAACAGGACAATGATGGGAAGACGCCACTTCATCTGGCTGCAATGCAAGGACACCGTGACGTTGCCGAGCTGCTGATCGCGAAAGGGGGCTCGGTCAATGTGCGAGACGGCCAAAGGCTCACGCCGCTTCATCTGGCCGTTGCACTGGATCGAATCGATCTAGCGAAGTTGCTTATCGACAGTGGGGCGGACCTCAATAAGAGGGATACCCACGACAGGACGCCGCTCCACCTTGCGGCGAAATATGGCAAGCGGCGTGCCACAGAGCTGCTTGTGGATGATGGGGCTGACATCAATGCGCTGGATAGCCAGGGACGCACGCCCCTGGACCTCGCCAAGGAGAGTGGCAACCTCTCAGTAGTGCAGCTCCTGAAGACTCGACAAGCTCGCTAGTCGAACTGTACAGCCCAGATTTTGCAGTTGATCTCAGTGCCTTCCGGAAAAGGCGGGCGGCGTGGGCTGCGTGATCGGGCGGCTTGTGTTGGCATGGCAATGTGGAGCTCGGGTTTGTCTGGCCCCAAATCGCGGAGTTGGCCCATCCGAAGCTGCCGTTTGCCGATCACCTGGCCATCCTTGAGGTACTGAGTCGAGAGAGTCGCCCATTTCAGAACCGGAGTTCGTCCCAGGGCGCTGTGGGCCGATCGCCACGCCTTTACGCCGTCGCGAGTCAGCGCCACATGGATGTGAACGCTATCCCCTCTGAGACTGGTCTCCTGAACCACAATCCCGCCCTCATGCACGAGTACTCGCTGTAGGCTGTCTATGGTCATGCGGGGTTTCTCTTCTCCCTTACAGGAGAGGACCATCGGGAGCACGAGTATTAGCATTACTCTCTTCATCAGGCATGTCTCCTTCACTTAATCCGCATCTCTCATCCCGCGTCCTCCGCGGGACTGCAACGGCTGAGAGCGGGGATTTCGGAATGCGGCCTATGCCACTGATCCCCATGTGGCCACAGGCACCCATATTCTGCTCGATGGGTTGTGGCGGTCAGGCAGTTGCACCTCGATGCCTTCTGTCGAGACGCAAAAGGCGAGGTGGCGCAGCTCTGGAGGGATCGAGATCTCACCAAGGTCTTGTTGGACGGCACATCGCAAGAGCACACGGCCACGATCAACTTCACATGCGCTGATCTGCAGTTCGCTCTCAGAAGGTGCAGCATCCAGGAACATCAACATCAGTGCGGCAGCCAGGAGCTTTACGTCCGCGGCTCGCGCCAGAATCGGCGGGAGCGAGGGCGGAAGATCGAGGTGAACCGATAGCCCCCTCCGGGCCAGATGATGGCCCACAAGATAGTCAACCTCGCGAAGCAAGTCAGAGATCACGCAGGGACCTGGAGCGGCGGGGTATGCGGCTTGACGAGCAAGTCCACAGAGCGCTTGGAGCCGCTGGCTTATCGAAAGGGCGTCCCGGTCTATGGTCTCGAGCTCCGGCCCCATGGCAACCGGCTCTGTGGCGGTTTTCATTCGGAGCATTTGCAGCCGCCCAATCAGGGGGGTGAATGTATTGTTCACATCATGGATCACATGCGCGGTCAACCGTCCCACGACCGCCAGTCGGCAGGTTACGTCTTCAGTTGCAGCGTCTTCTGGGCACATCGCCTCATCTCCCTGTCTTCACTTCGCACACCAGTAGCTTCCTGACCCGCATTTCTCACCATACACCGGTGTGGATTGCGAAGTGTGAGGACACAATTAAGGGCTGATTGCACAAGATCGCCTCCAAGTCGGCAAAGTGCCACCTCAAAAGCTCCGGTGCTCCGAGGATCCCTGGCTTGACAGTACGCCCCGCAGGAATAGCTTGACAAAGCCATATCATTTCCAAACGGAATAGTCCTTCGGCATCATAGTCTTTTTTCTGATCATGGTGATTCATAAACAGCCGGTCATGGATGTCAGGTGCCAGGAGGGGAAACGATGTTCAGACAAGTCCAAACAAAGCTCGATCTTGTGCCCTTGGAACACCGTGTGCTTGAGTTCTGGGCAGCCCACGATACGTTCGAAAAGAGAAGACAGGCAAATGCCGACGGTCCTCTATGGTCATTCCTCGATGGTCCCATCACCGCCAACAACCCCATGGCAGTTCACCATGCGTGGGGCCGCACGTACAAGGATGTGTTCCAGCGATACAAGGGCATGCGCGGCTACCGGCAGCGGTATCAGAATGGCTTTGATTGCCAGGGGTTGTGGGTTGAGGTCGAGGTCGAGAAGGAGCTTGGATTCACCTCGAAGCGGGATATCGAGGAGTACGGTGTGGCCGCGTTTGTGCAGCGATGCAAGGAACGTGTGTTCAAGTACTCAAGGATTCAGACTGATCAGTCGGTACGATTAGGTTACTGGATGGATTGGGGAAACTCCTACTATACCATGAGTGAGGAGAACAACTACACTATTTGGTTGTTCCTGAAAAAATGTTTTGAGCACGGATGGGTCTACCGAGGGCATGACGTGATGCCGTGGTGCCCGCGCTGCAGCTGTGCCTTGTCTGAACATGAAATCGCCACTGAGGGTTATCGGGAGATCACGCATAAGGCGGTGTTTTTGCTTTTCCCGCTGATTGATCGGGAGGGGGAGCACCTCTTGGTCTGGACCACTACGCCGTGGACACTGAGTTCCAACGTGGCCGCGGCGATCAATCCAGAACTGGAATACCTCAAGGTCCGCCAAGGCGAGAAGATACTCTATCTCTCCAAAGGAGCCGAGGCCGTTCTCGAACCCGGTTATGAGATCCTCGAGACCATGCCGGGATCTTCCTTGTTGGGCTGGGGCTATCGGGGGCCCTTTGATGAGCTTCCAGCCCAAGAGGATGTGTCACACAAAGTCATCGCGTGGAACGAGGTATCGGAATCGGAAGGCACCGGAATCGTGCACATCGCGCCTGGCTGCGGCAAGGAAGACTTCGCCCTATCCAAGGAGTGGGACCTCTCGGTGGTTGCGCCATTGGATGAGTATGGGGTCTTCATGCAGGGTTTTTCCTCGCTCACCGGAGGGTCGGCCAAGGGAGTGGCGCCTGAAGTGTTCCGGTCGCTGGAAGAGAAGGGGATCCTCTACAAGATCGAGGACTATACGCATCGCTATCCCGTATGTTGGAGATGTGGAGAGGAACTCGTGTTTCGGTTGGTGGACGAATGGTTCATCCACATGGACGAGTTGCGTCCTCGAATCATAGATGTTGCCAAGAGGATCACATGGATGCCTTCATTCGGGCTCGATCGCGAGCTCGATTGGCTCCGGAACATGAGTGACTGGTGTATTTCGAAAAAACGCTACTGGGGCCTTGCCTTACCCATCTATGTTTGCGAAAAAGACCATTTCCATGTCGTGGGAAGCGAAAAGGAACTGCAAGCGCGGGCAGTGGAGGGCTGGGAAGAGTTCAGGGGGCGCTCACCGCATCGCCCGTGGATAGATGCGGTAAAGATCGCCTGCCCTAGTTGTGGGGGTACGGCGGCCAGGATTCCTGACGTGAGCAACCCATGGCTCGACGCGGCAATCGTACCCTACTCAACCTTGGGATATCGCCATGGTCTTGACGCGTGGAAGGTTTGGTTTCCGCCCGATTTTATCACCGAGTGTTTCCCCGGGCAGTTCAGGAACTGGTTCTATTCGCTTCTCGCTATGAGCACCGTGCTGGAGCAGAAGGAGCCGTTCAAGGTTGTGTTGGGCCATGCCCTTGTCCGCGATGAAAATGGCGAGGAGATGCACAAATCAAAGGGCAATGCCATATGGTTCGATGAGGCGGCGGAGAAAATGGGTGTGGAGGCCATGCGCTGGATCTTCGCGCGGCAGAATCCATCCGCAAATCTGAACTTCGGCTATGAACAGGCTGCCGACGTGAAGCGGAGGCTCTCCACGCTCTGGAACTCCTATGCTTTTTTCGTCACCTATGCCACGGTGGATGGGCTCGGACCGGAAGATATTCCGGCCGAGCCGCCCGCTCCTTCGCTCCTGGACCGATGGATAAGGGCTCGGTTAGCGCAATTGGCGGCGCACGGTCGTGATTCCCTAGACGGATTTGAGCTGGCAGGTTTTGTCAAGGCGGCAGAGGTTTTTCTGGATGATCTCTCCAACTGGTACATCCGACGGAGCCGGAGGAGATTCTGGAAGAGCCAGTCTGATGTTGACAAAGAATCGGCCTATGCGACCCTGTACCATTCTCTCCTTGGCTTCTGTAGACTTCTTGCGCCGGTGATTCCATTCCTTACCGAGGAATTGTATCAGAACTTGGCGCCTTCGAGCTGCGTGCATTCGAAGGAGAGCGTTCATCTCGAAGACTACCCGGAATGGGAACCAAGCAAGGAGGACGAAGAGCTTGTTCGTATCATGGCCATGACGCAAGAGATGGTCACCTTGGGGCATGCCGCAAGGAACAGGGCCGGCATCAAAGTACGTCAACCGCTGAGCGAGGCGATCTTCAAGGGGTGGCCGGAATCGGACATGGAAACATGGCCTATGGTAGAGCCCCTGGTTAAGGACGAGCTCAACATCAAGGCAATACGGCTCGCGGCTGAGGGGGAAGAGCTTGCGGCGGTGAGCGTCAAGCCCGATTTCTCGAAGCTTGGTCCTCGGCTGGGAGGCGGAATCAAACGCCTGGCGGAGTTGCTCAAGGAGAAGCCCGACGAAGCTGCCGCGGCGCTCAAGGGCGAGACTCCCTGGCGCGTCCTCATCCATGGGGAGGAGATAGAGATACACAGTGATGAGGTGATCATAGAGAAACACTCGCCACAGGGGTGGATCTTCCAAGAAAACCGTGAATGGCAGATGATCCTCTGTACCACGATTACGGACTCGCTCCGCAGGGAGGGAGAGGCAAGAGATCTCGTCCGCCGGCTCCAGAATCTGCGAAAGGACGCCGGCCTGGAGGTGAGCGATAGGATCGTGGTTTACATTACGCCTGCTCCCGGTGTGGCTGAGCTCATCTCCGAGCAGGGCCCCTATGTGCAACAGGAAGTACTGGCTCGAAGCATCGAAGTAAGGGAGCCTCCTCCGGACGCGCCACGCGCGGAGTGCCCGTGGGGAGAGGGGTGCATAAAGGTCGCCCTGGAGCGAGCTAACGGTTGACCGCCCCACATGGCGCGGGTGAGACCGTGATGAATCATTGCCGTCACCCGGTCTTTGATGTGTGTTGCCCTGTGCTTCTCCTCCAAGGGCCCGGAGGCTGACGGGCTCCGCGCAGAGAGATTTCCCGTGGCAGCAACAACCCCACTCGATCGTCTCTACAGGAACCTGGTAGTCTCCGACACATTCCTGGCTGCCGCCTCGTGGGTGTTGGGTTGGGCGCTTCGCCACTCCTTGGATGGTCTCATGGGGCGGATGGTGAACCCTCTGAGGAATCATCTCATGCTGCTGCCCATTCTGGTGCCGCTCTTGTTGGCCGCAAACGCCTCGCGAGGGCTCTACCGGCGGCCTCCCGCCTTGGGCAGGCTCCGCGAGTTCCAACAGATCCTCCAGGCGGCAACCCTTGGTCTGGTGGCGGCCATGACGCTCTCGTTCGCGTTCAAAGAGCTGGATATCGCCAGAGCGGTGGT
>JAUXFG010000129.1 GCA_030620115.1 Candidatus Fermentibacterota bacterium | reverse complement strand
GAAGGCGGGAGACAAACACGCTGCATGGCCGAATACATCGGGATACCACCATGCCAAGAGAAATGATATGAGGCCGCCCATGGAAGAACCCATAACAGCGGTGTGATCGCGACTGGGAAGGGTTCGATACTGCTCGTCGATATACGGTTTCAATTCCTCGACGATGAATTGGGCATAGAGCTCTCCAAGGGTCGTATCAGCATACTCCATGGATCTCTGAGGGGTGTTATCAATGGCCACAACCATCAGTTCAGGGAGCTCTCCCTTGGCCGTAAGACTATCTACGACTTCATCCACTTGCCAATCTACTCCCGCATAGGAGAGAGCCGGATCAAAGGCGTTCCTCCCATCGTGCATGTAGAGGACTGGATAGCGTTTTCCTGTTGAGTCAGCATAGGACCTCGGCAGCAGCACCCAGATATCCCGGGCTCTTCCCATTATATCGGAATGGAATGCCGTATGCCGATGCACATCCCCTGTGACACCGCCGGATATCTGCTCACTCTCATTTTTCCATGCATCCACCGAAATTATCACAACGGTGTCACTGGCTACGGTGATCCACGTGTCGGCCGGAATGCTTCCATCTGGAAGGAGGGCCTCCGTGCCCCATGAGCCACATGTCACCTTGAAGGCCATCTCCGTGCCAACCGCCACTTCGAGGGCGCCCCGCCATGCGCCGGGCTCGACCTGGCTCAAGCGCAGGGCATCTTCGTGGCGCCACTGCCCCAAGGCCTGGATATTGCCCACCACGTACACGGCGCTATCCCCGGGCACTGTTGCAGGGTTCACCTCGAAGGTCAACGAGACCGGTTCCGCAGAAACTAGAAGCAGTGTGGATGAGAGGATGAAGATAGTTAACACGGTCAGAACTCCTTGCCCCAACACCAACTTGCGATCCTCGCGCCGAAATCAATGGTGGCGGTGCCCACGACCTCATGGCTGCGCTCGGTCCGACAAACCTAGGAACTACGGACTAGGACAACATAGTAGGTCAGCCGGCATTTCTCACCAGGTTTCGCTGCACAGGGTTGAGGGATAAATGCAGGTTTGAGTTGATACAAAGATGGAGTGCAAGAAAGGGGGTTATTCTTGAAAGTGCCCTAAGAACGGTTCTCCTCTTCTCGGACGCGACGATACATCGTCCGGGCCTCTTCCTTCATACCCTTCTTATCATAAAGCACACCAAGCCAGAAATAGGCCCGCGTCGCCCCATGATCGATATCGGTGATCCTCTGATATGTTTCCATGGCCCGCTCGGACATCTGGCACTGACGATATGCGGTACCAAGGGCAAACAACGCATCCACATGCCTCGAATCCAACCGAAGCGTGTTGCGGAACGCCTCGATCGCCTTCTTGTACAGGCCCATCTTGCTGTAGGCAAGACCCAAGTTGAATGAAGCCTCAAGGCTCCGGGGGTCGAGCTCCAATGCTTTCGCGAAATGATGCACCGCCATGTCGTAATGACCTTGGTCACCATACAGAGCGCCAAGATTGAACTGGATCTGCGGATTGGTGGAGTCGCTCTCGGCAGCCGCCTTGAGCATTCGAACTCCCTGTTCCTTCCTGCCGGTGATATCATAGAGCAGTCCAAGATTCATCAACGCATTGGTGTGATTCGGATTTGCCTCAATGGCCCGTTCGAAGTAACGCTCCGCTTCTTCATGCCGCTCCAGCCGAAACAGGGTTGTGCCGACCCTGTAGTTCACCAAGGCATCCGTCGGACTCTCCTGAAGTGCCCCGGAAAAAAGCTCGAGAGCTTCTTCATACCGTTGCGCCCGATATGACGCCAAACCCTGGTCATGAAGCGCCTGAGCTTTCGGCGACCTCTCCATCGTTCGTTGCTCCTTAAGGATGACAGCCCCGCTAGTATTATTGCACGGTTTTCCCTTTTATCCATGCAAGGAAGCACTACAGTTAGTCAGCTTGCCTTTCAGAGTCAAGAGCATGCCTTCCACAGGGACGCGTTGACCAAAAACCCCTCCTGGAATAGCTTGGAGCACTTCATTGCTCACCATGGAGCATAACATGTGGCAGCCTCGTTGACGATCCTTGCATCATGTTCTGGCGGGAACTCCCTCATAGTTGGCGATGGGGATTCGCCATCATGATCGACGCCGGGTTGAATGCGCTTTGTACTTGTTGACGAGCAAGGCCAACGGCAGATTGTGTCGGATTTCTTGTTTCCTATCATGGGCGGTTGGTTGTCAATGAGTCCGGGCAGCATCGGAGAAATCCCCCTCAATCCCCCTTTGCGAAAGGGGGAGGAGGTCGGACGCAGGGACTTATTGAGAAGTTACTGGGTGGTGTACATGCTGTTCTCCCGCATGGGCGGGTTCTCTAGCCCCTCCATGCTTCTTGACGACATGGCGCTCATAATCGTACGATTGCTTTACGGATAAGCGGGTTATAATGAAATCTTTTGTCATTTCACTGCGTCCACGACAATGGACAAAGAATCTGCTGGTGTTTGCCGGCGTCGCCTTTGCGCAAAGGGCATTCCATACGCCTGATATTCTTCGCGCCACGGCCGCATTCCTCATCTACTCGGCCATAAGCGGCGTAGTCTATGTGGTTAATGATCTGCTTGATAAGGAAGCCGATCGTAAGCACCCCACAAAATGCAGAAGGCCCATTGCCGCCGGCGAACTCTCCGCAAAAGCTGCCGTGATAGGCGCCGTTCTGTTGGGCGCCGTGGGTCTTTTCTGTGCAGCGCTCCTCGGCACAACCTTCGCCCTGACGGCCGTCGCCTACGTCGTGCTCATGCTTGCCTACAGCACATGGCTCAAGCACCTAGTGATTCTTGATGTATTCGCCATCGCAGCGGGATTCGTGCTTAGGGCCGCGGCCGGCGCCATAGTAATCGATGTGGAGATGTCATCGTGGCTGCTCGTATGCACGATTCAGCTTTCTCTTTTTCTCGGCCTGAGCAAACGCAGGAGCGAGTTGGTCATATTGGATGAGGCGGCCGGGGGGCACCGGAAGATCCTTCGGGAGTACACGCCCCACATGCTGGACCAGATGATCTCAGTGGTGACATCATCAACTGTGGTGACCTATGCTCTGTATACTCTGAGCCCGGAGACAGTGGCGAAATTCCACACGCGTGGGCTTTCCATGACCATTCCATTTGTCATCTACGGCATATTCCGATACCTATATCTCGTGCACAGACACGATCTCGGTGATAGCCCGGATCGCCTCCTCGTGGAAGACAAGCCTTTGCTTATTGCAGTGGCTTTATGGGCCCTTTCGTCAGCCGTGGTTATCTATGTCCTTGGCCCCCGCGGTCTCTTATAGAACGCGATCTAACCCGCATCGGCGATGACGATACCCTTGCCTGAATGGCCATCCACAAAAACCTTCAAAGGCTGGTCGAGACGAATATGGAGGACTACCCCGTCGAGGTACTCCCCATGCCGAGGCAATGCGTCTATGAATTCCCACTTGATGGCCCCGGGTTCCCTGGATTCATGAACGGTGAGATACGCGACGCCGAACGTGGTGATATTGTGGAAGAAATGGGAGCCCTGAGAGGGTTCAACCTCGAAATCTTTGAAATCAGTCTCAATAATGGCCCCTGCGGATGATATCTGATGCCAGACCACCGGGATGCCCAACCACGAATCATTTGATCCCCACCTGCCTGGGCCCAGCAGAATATACGATCTCCCTTCAGAGCGGATCTGTGCGTTCAACTTCTCGATCTGCTCAGCCACCTTTCCCGTCAATGACCGGTCGAGTCTCCGGGGATCAACAACCACCAGGTCGCGGGTCTCGAGTACCCGTCCATGCCCAAGGGCGCGTTCCGAGACCACCACAGGTATGGCGCTGCCAGCAAGGCTCTCCAGATCCACGATTGTCTCCATCTTCTCCACCACCAGCGGGCGGACCTGGAGCACGTTGAAGACCTGCCTATGCCCGGACCCGGGCTCGAGATTCATGGCGAATTCGATCTCCACCGGCATGCCGAAGCCATCCTGGCAAATCCGGAGAAGACGCTGCAGCACTTCGGGCAACGGGAGCACGTAGCCTTGGAGAAGACCTGCAAAGGTCACCAGAGGCGTGCCGCCCTTGATGATGCCGCCAACCACACGATCGCTATCAGGAACATACGTCGAACCTATCTGGTCTACCGCCCCATCTTTCACCGCTTCAGACACATCGAGCTGTAAAAGATTGGCGTCATAGTCAAGCCCTGGGATGACGCTCTCCTGGCTCATATCCAGGCCGTAGAATCGACGCTGTGCATTGCGCAGCATGTCCTTGGTCGACGAGAACTGAGGGAGAATCTCCGGATGAGCGGGGCAAAATCTCAGGGCATCATACCCATCCACCACGGTCTTCCCGAGACCAAGCGCAATCTGCACGACTCCTTCGTCAGGACGAACACCTTTGGCGGGATAGAAATTCCATGATGAAGCCACGCCCGCAATCGTGGGGTAGAACCAACCGCCACGGGCACTGCCCACCAATCTCTGGATGAGTACCGCCATTCTCTCTTCTTCAATCCTGTGCGGCGTGGTATCCAAGTACTCCCGCGCAGCGCGCAAATAGGTCGACGCATACACAACCTTGACCGCTTCCAGCAGCTGCGCCAGGCGAACGTCCAGGCTTGCATGGCTGTTCGGCAACATCACCGTCGCATATACGCCGGCAAATGGTTGATAGAGCGAATCCTCTAGGATGCTGGAAGATCTCACCGCGAAGGGACCCTGAGCATGCGTGAGGATAGTCGCCAACTGGCCACGACGACGGTGGTTGAACCTGCCCCGCCGAAAGGCATTGAGTATGTCGGCGTCGCTTCTCGGTTCCGATCCAAGGACAATGGGCAAGAGTTCATTGTCTTCCAGGAACTCTTCGAACACATCGCTGGCCAGGACGGTGGTTTCCGGTATGGATACTTCCACACCTGGTAGCTGGATTCTCTCCTGGGAGAGCAGCTTGTGCATGAAAGCCAACCCACGTCCTTTTCCTCCTAGCGAACCCTCCCCTACCTTCGCAAACGAAACATTGCCATCATATGTCTCTTCATCGAAGTCAGTAATCACATGGCGCTGCACTTCACGGAGATAGCTGGCAATACTGGATCTCAAATGACTACGGATCTCATCGATGGAGGAGAATTCAGTTACCCGCCGGGGCTTGAGAAGCGCGGCGAGCTCGAACTCAGACCGAGCTTTCAACCACATGGAGAAGTGATTTCTCTGTGCATGGTACTCGATGGATTCGCTTGGCGCCCGTTCCAGAATGTCGACCATTTCCTTCATGGTCTTGGCCCGACCCACTTCCTTGCCATCCGGCATTCGAAATACAAAATCACCAAACCCGAAATAGTTGAGGATGTAATCCCGAATGTCCTCGAGAAGGTGCGGGGAATTCTTCCAGATGAACGAAGCACCGGCATCATGGGCGAGCTGCCTATTCTTCAGCTCACTCGACTGCATGAGTATGGGGAGATCCGCATCCTGTTCACGGATCCTCTTGAGCAGGTTGAGCCCTGCTTCAGGATCCTCCTTGCCATCCAAGGAGAATCGAACATCGGAGATGACGCCAAGGATATTCTGCTTGAAGTGCTCGTACAGCTCCCAGGCCTCTTCGAATGTTTGTGCCAGGAGAATCTTGGGCCGTGCCCGAATTCGAAGCAAGCGGTGCGAGATGTTGAGGCTCTCAGCAACCAGCCGCCCTGTTTGAAGCGTGATCTCGGTGTATATCTGCGGCAGATAGGACGAGAAAAACCTTATGCCATCCTCGACGAGAATGATCACCTGAATGCCCTGGCGCACATCTGCGTCGACATTCGCCCTGTCTTCCACCTGCTTGAGTATGGCGAGCAAGACTGCCGCGTCACCTTGCCAGAGGAATACCCAGTCAGCCACTCCGCGCTTTCTGAAATCGGCCAAACGGGGGAGATCCCATGCGTGAGCGGCCAACACGGTAAGCGGGATATGCTCGAACTTGCTCTTCACAATCTTCCCGAACGTCTCCACGTCCATGTCGCCAATCCTGGGGGTGGTGATTATGAGATCGAATTCCCGTTCAGCGAGACGTTCGAGCGCAGCCTTGGCGCTCCCAACATGGGTGAACCGGGGCGTGTATCGCGGGTTGAGATCCAGATTGCGGTACTCACGGAACAACTGCTCGGATAGCTGCCCGTCCTCTTCAAGCGCAAAGGCATCGTACTGTGATGCAACCATCAGAATCCTCCCCACTCGATGCCTCATAAGGTCGGAGAACTCCTCCGTATGCATGCCGTATCTGCTGTTGAGTTCCAGTGACTCGTTCATGATTCTCCTCACGTAAGCCGGAGCACGCGAGAGGCAGCAGCAGAGAAAACGATGCCGTAGAGCGCAAGGATGGCCATCTGAGGCACGACGCTGCCGAGGCCATGATTGTATGCCATGAGCTGGTGGAGCGCGTCCATGGCCCAGGCCGTGGGGAAGGCGTGTCCCGCTATCTGCATACCCCTGGGCACGATCTCCAAGGGCCACCAGCAGCCGCCCAACGCTGCCATGACCAGCGTCACCGTAATCCCGATGCCCACCGCGGTGTCAATGCTGCGAACCAGCGCTGCCACAAAGAAACCAACGCCCGACGCCGCGAGAGCATAGATGGCCAGTAGTGGCACGGTTTCAATGAGACGATAGCCGATCCACACGCCCAAGAGGTGCTGAGCCGCCACCATGAGAATCCAGAGAATGACGATCTGAACACCACCTGTCAGATATCTGCCCAAGAGCTTGCCCCAGATGATCTCGGATCGCGTGGCGGGTGTTGCAGAGATATGCAAGAGCAGGCCCTGTTTGCGTTCGAGCACCAGAGTTGCCGTCCCTTGTGTGAGCAGGATCATGAGAACCATCATCACTATGGTGCCGGGTACGGTCTGCGAAAGCCCCTGGGGCGCCTGCTCAACCCCACCGGCAAATGAACTCCTGACTATGACCTTTTGGGGGCGAGCTCGTTGTGCTTCGAGCTGCAATTCCAGTCCGCCGCCGCTTGTGTCTGAAGAAGCAGCTATCAGCGCCGCCATATTCTCGAGGATCGCTCGCCACACCATGACCTGCGTGGTAATGGTGGCCATGAATGCGCCTTCATCCCCCGTAGTCAGATGAAGAATGACCGGATTGTGGTGCAGCAGACTGTCGGTAAATCCTGCGGGGATTGAAAGCAGCCGCACGCAATCAGAAGGCAAAGTATCAGAAAGCGCAACCTCGTTGATCGTGAGCCCGTCCCGCCGTTCATATTCGGCCAGCGCCGTGCTGTCGAGCAACTCCATGGAGAACTTCGCAAGACTCGATTGCAGACCACGGGCCAAAAAGCCGGAATCAGCATCTGCAATGCAGAGACCAACCGAGACACTCCTGGATCCGGTGAACTGGATCATGCCAAAAAACGATGCATAGATGACAGGGAATGCCACAATCCAGAAGAACGCGCCCGTATCCCGCAGCACCCTCATTACTTCGAACCGCGCGATCTCCAGGGCGATTCTCATTGCATGACTCTTTTTCGGAAAAGCATCGCCCCGGTCACGAGCATCACGAGGCCCGCCACAAACAAGACCCCTGCTTCGCCAAGAATCGCAGTCACAGGCTCCCCCTGCATGACCGCAAGGAATCCATCGATAGCCCACCGATTGGGGGTCAACCGCGAGAGAACAGCGAGCACGCCATGTTCTGCGCGGAAGGGAACCATGCTGCCGCCCACCAAAGACATGAGGAGAACCACGGTGATGCCTACGGCTTCGGCTTGTCGGCTCGATCGCGTGATGCCGCAAAGGAGCATCATCATGCCCGACGCAGCCAGTGAGAACCCGATGGCCATGGTGAGCACCGCCACGGGCTCACCCCAGTGTATCGAGAATAGAAGGGATCCACAGGGCAAGAGCACGGCAAAGCCCGCGAGTGTGAGAATCAATAGGCCGAGGGCCTTGCCCATGGCGTATTCGGTCACATCGATGGGTGTGGCGAGAACAGCAGATAGAGTGCCGTTCTCATGCTCTTCGGAGATCTCCCGGAGGAGCTTCTGCGCGATCATCAGGAGCATCATGACCGTGAGCCCGGGGAGCACGTATCCGAATACATTCATTCCTTCAGATGATGACTCATCCGGCTCATGCATCTCAAGCTTCACCGGCCATGGAGAGAACCATTGGGCCAGGCGATAGAATCGCCCGCTCATGGCTGCCGAGATCGACGCAATCTGTTCCTGTTCAGGGATGTGTGCATCCACTTCATCGGCATTCCGGATGAGTGCAAGCTCAGGTTCCAGGATTCGAACCAGTGCATCCAGCGCCGATGCGACAAGCCGCATACCATTCTCCGCAATAAGCGGCATGTACTGTTCGGCGGGGTTCTTGATGAGCTCCAGCGTCGCAGTGCCGCCGGCAAGGATCGAGTCGGTCAGCCCTTCGGGAAGAATGAGCAGCGCTGAGGCCTTGCCCTGCCGGATCCGCTCCATGCCCTCCTCGGCCACGAACTCAGCGTCCACATACTGGGAAGCGCTTTCCTGCCCCAATGTGGAAGCGAAGAGTCGTCCCACCAATCCTTCATCACGGTTCCAGACCAGAAGCTTGAGCGTGGGGAACTTCTGCTCCCCATCGCCAGTGCCAAATGCGAGGCCGATTATACCCGATAAGAGAAGGGGAATAAGAAGCATGAGAACGATTCCCGTGGGAGCCATAGCGGAACTCTTCAGATCACGCCATGAGACCGCGAGAATCCGGCTCACTGATCCCTCAGTTCTCTCCCCGTGAGCTGGATGAAGAGGCTCTCAAGTGTAGGTTTTTCCACGGAGATGCCCTGGATCTGGGGAATCTCGGAAAGGAGGGTAGAAAGAATCCCCGGTATGCCATTCCGTTCGTGGGGCTCCAGCACCACATTCTCATCGTCAAGTGAAATGATCTCGAATCCGGGGAAGGCTTGGAACCGTTCGCCGTCACGCTCAGGATCAAATGCGCCGTGGAGCTTGATGATTTCTTTGTGTCGTACCTGGCGAAGAAGCTCGGCCAGGCTGCCCATGGTGAGCACGCGGCCATGGTCAATGATGGCAATCCTACTGCATATGGACTCAGCTTCTTCGAGATAGTGAGTGGTATAGATCACGGCTGTTCCCGTGGAGGCGATCTCCCGCACACGATCCAGCAGAAGCAGCCTGGCTTGTGGGTCGATGCCCAGTGTTGGTTCATCCAGGATCAGGACCTTGGGCTTGTGGATCAGTCCCATGCAGAGATTGAGGCGACGTTTCATACCACCGGAATAGGTCACCAATCGATCCTTGGCCCTGGCTTCCAATCCAACGAGCACAAGCAGCTCTTCTATGCGGGAGCGCAGATCAGCACCCCGCAGGCCGTAGAGCCTGCCCCAGAAGAGGAGGTTATCCCATGCGGTGAGATCCTCGTATACCGTGATTTGCTGAGGTACCACACCCACGATCCTTCGAACATCTCGCGTGGCTGGGGATATTTCACGTCCACCAATAAGGACCCTGCCCGCATTCGGTCGAAGCACACCGGTGATGATCCGGACCAGAGTAGTCTTGCCGGCGCCGTTGGGCCCGAGGAGACCAAATATCTCCCCCTCTTCCACCGTGAACGAGACGCCATCCAATGCCTGGATATTCTCAAACTTCCGATATATCTCTCTCACATCTACAAGAGCCATAAGCAATTCCTCACAAAATCCTGCTAAGGAGCGGCAGCACCTCCGCAGAACACCCTGCAGCCAAATCGCTCCCATCTTCAGAGAGGCAGAGCCCATAGATTGAAGCGGATCGGTACAGGGCTCCACCCGGCCACTGGGGCACTGGGCACGCCTGGTATGGGCTTGATTCACCCATGAGGGTCACCGCCCACGCCGCACACACATCGTTACGAGGGCTCCTCAATGTTCGTTCCAGTCGAGCAGTCACGCCACGCCTTATGGATCGCTTCCAACCAACCAATCGCAACAAGAGGGGAACCAGAAGGAGCTCCGCAGCCACAAGCAACTCCCCCGCACCAAGTGGAAGGACCAGGACCGGGTGATCCTTCATCTGTCCAAAAAGAACCTCGCCGCCCGGCCATAACGCAACATGGGAGAATATTACCTCAATGCCCTGTTTCGCGAGTACGTGGGTCAGACCATCACCTCGGCCACGCCCCCGTCGCGTCGCAATCACCAGCCCATTCTCCTCGAGCCCCTTCCTGACTGCGTACTCCAGATCCTCAGGGCCCTCAGTCACCGGGCCAAGTTGCACCGGCAATCCTCCACACTGAACTACAGCCCCGCTGATCAGTGCTCCAGCGCTGTCATATCGCTTATCAGGGCCCAGCACATCGTCAACCTTGGAGAACTCATCCCCTATCGTGAGAACCGCGACCGTGGGTTTCTTGTAGACACCAACACGACGAAGGCCAAGATCAGCCAGGAGGGAGATGTCGGTGGGACTCAGGAGTCTTCCACTGCCGAACAATGTCTCCCCTGATGCTCCTATCTCTCCAGCGCCTACTATATACTCCCTCTGCGCCATAGGCGCATCATCGGCGATACTTGGTTCCTCGGCTGTTCCAGAAGGGATCACCGCATTGGTATGTGCAGGGAGGGGATCTCCTGGAAAGATGGGAACGCGGCAATTCGGAAACGACGATGAATCACCGCCTGCTGCTTCATTCTGGGCGAGAATGTCGGCCCTGACCCGCTGAACCGCATATCCCCCCATGATCGCCAATGAAGATGGCGGGAGTTGGGTAGGAGCCACAATTCCTTCCGATGTCACCCTCCCAACTGCCTCCAGAAGGGCAACACGCTCTGTTTCCACAGGACCCGAAGAAGCGCGGATAAGACTCTGAACTCTGCGTAGATCCGACATGACCTCCCCCAGCTGCCAAAGAGAACTACTGTTCCGCACAGTATCACGGAATCGCCTCGGGATATTAGGACTGCCGCTCTGCGGAGTCAATGCCCGGATTCAGCAGCCACACGGGGCATCTCCGTGAGGTGGGACGCCCTTGCGCTACCACCTGATCCATGTAGATTAACCTGCACTTCTTACCGGCTTTCGTCGCGAAGCGGCGTAGTTGGCT
>JAUXFG010000012.1 GCA_030620115.1 Candidatus Fermentibacterota bacterium | reverse complement strand
CCTGTGACATGCTCCGAAACATCATCAGAAGCCGCGTCGATTCGGATAGAAGTTCCCAGGCCGCTTGACACGCCCCAGCCAGTGGAGACACTCAACTGGCATTCTGAGTGAGTGAAAGGAACAAAGAATCTCTCCAAGATTGAACCAGAACTGATTAAGTTTCTGCGCAGAAACTTAATCAGTTTGATCGGCACCGAAAATGCGCCCTCCTCAACCCCATAATGACCTGGCAACCAACTCATGCCTCGGCCTTAGCCATGGGCGGGATTCGTGTGCTCGCCAGAGCACACGAATCCAACCTTCTCCCCTTCTGCTTTGTATGATGGCGGGACGCGTTTCATCGCGTCCGCGGTGTGCGGCATAGGCGGCCACGACAGAGCGTGGCCCTCCAGCGGATGAATTCACGGTTGTGATGCGATATCAAGACAACCCTTACAATGTTTTCCGGTAACTACTTTCAAATACTGCATCATAGCTTTTGGAATTCACCCCGGCATAGCCGGGGACCTAATCTTTGAGCTTATTCTTGCGTGAGCCCTTAGTACGCTCCCCGAGCGAAAAAAACGATGGGAGCGGTTCTCAAGAGGATAAGAAGATCCAACCAGATGGACCAGTTTTCTATGTAGTAGATATCGAGATTCATCATCTCTTCGAAATCGAGGAGGCTCCGCCCACTCACCTGCCAGAGACCCGTCATGCCTTGATGAACGATTAATCTCCTATGTTGCCATGAGGCGTACGCCGCCACTTCGGAAGGCAACGGGGGACGAGGTCCCACAAGACTCATCTCTCCTTTGAGGACATTGAGAAGTTGGGGCAGCTCGTCGAGACTCGTTTTTCTCAGGAGTCGACCCACTCGCGTGACTCGTGGATCCTCCCTGATCTTGAAAATCGGGCCAGAGGCTTCGTTGAAGGCTTTCACTTCCTCAATCCTGTCTTCGGCCCCAATAGACATGGATCGAAACTTATACATCTTGAAGCGCCGCCCGTCCTTTCCCACACGAACCTGTGAGTAGAAAATCGGGCCCACGGAATCGATCTTGATGGCGATGCCCAAGACAATGCTAAGCGGAATGGCAACAATCATGATCAATCCCGAAGCCACGATATCCATGCCTCGTTTGATCATCTCCTGACGTCGCCTCAAGGCCACTTCGCGGAGACTGACCATGGGCACGCCGGATACCTGCTCCACCGTGGTTCGCCCATGCAGAAGTTCGTAGAGGTCCGACAGCATGTGCACTTGGGCTTGTCTCGCACTACACTGGTCCAGCACCTCAAGGATTGCGGGTTGGCTCAAATCCTTGCAGGCAATGTAGACTACTTCAACAGTGAACTTCGATATCGCGTTACCAAGCTCATTCAGGGTGCTCACCACGTCGGGTTCATCGATCCCGTCATGAGCCTCCCCTCCTGTGGCAACATAGCCGACGAATTCCTTCCCAAGCTCGGCATCCACCTCAAGCCTACGCTTGAGCGCATGCGCGCTGGCCCCGACTCCGATTATCAGGAATCTTGTGACCGCAAGGCCTTTGCGAACGAGCACCTTCTGGATCTTGCTCAACACGACTATGGTGACATAAAAGAGCACCACGGAATTCGCCCAGGAGAGCGCAAAGATGAGCCTGGAGTAAAAAGTGGATTTCGTGAAAAACGAGAGCGCTACTTCGAGGATCATGCCAAATGTGCACGCCCTCACCGCGGTGGTGTAGTCGGCATCTCTGACGAGACGACGGCGGTTCTTGTAGGCGCCAAGATAAGAAAAAACCGCAAGCACGATGGCCGCAGCTCCCAATATGCCGGGCCAGTAGAGACCAAAACCAGGTGGATCAACAGGGGGAATAATCCCAAGATCAGGGGCCAGGTAGAAACGCTGCCAGTAGGCCAAGAGCATGGACATGATCACTGTCGAGCCGTGTGCCAACAGCAATGAGGGAACCACGAAGCGCCGAAATCTTATGGCGCGATCGAGCTCACTGGATTCCATGGCATCGGGGATCTCCTCCCCCGAAGAAAGGCCTTCTTTGGCCGACGGACGGGGCTCTTTGGCCACACCAAGTGTGCTCCGTCGATTCAATGGTTAGCCTGCACTTCTCACCAACTTCCGGCTATAGAAATTCCGTAGCAAAGATGATCACCGCGATGAAAACAACCACACAAAGCGAGATGATTATGGAGCCCAGCATTGTTTTCAGTTGCAGGGCGGCCCACTTCTTTGGCTGCCTGCGAGCCGACGCACGCTTGTCTCGACGACGCGACTTACTCTTGCGGGCTCTTCTCTGCGCTACTTGCTCCGGCGTGAGCCACAGAACCTTCCCTGAAGACGAAACGTAACGAACCCGACCGTGCTCCCCGTGAAACCGTTCGGTCTCTTCTTCGATTACCCGCCACCGGAGTCGTTCAGATTCCATCAAGCGGCGCCGTTCCGACTCCTGGTGCGCAACTTCCCGTTCCGTCTCTTCTTCTTGCTCAAGCAACTTCTGACGCATCTCTTCACGGATTGCCGCTTCTTCTTCTCGAGAGAGCTCCTCTGGCGGGCCTGGTTCCCTTTGTTTTTCCACTCCTCCTCCCCTCACCATGTCACGATTCGGTCGGGATCACTGCCCGATCAACAATCATCCGATTGTCTTCATGCCGTCGTCGCTCAAAGTCAAGCACGGCGCTTCCCCCCACCAATGCCGAGTAGCAGAAACACTCCTACCGCCATGCCGTAGCATGCCGCGGCCAAGAGAAACGTCATCTTGAATCCCAAGTTCATGGCCAGCGCAAACGCCAAGACAGATCCAAGGACCGAGGCCGCTCCATTGACGCCCCAGAGCCACGGCGTCGCGCTCTTCCGCCACGATGCCGCCGCGCGAATGCCGAGTGGAAGGAGCATGCCCATGGCAAGTCCGGCGGGCAAGAGAAGCGCCAACGCCAGCGCAATACGCGCTGTTTTGGAGTAACCAAGGAATAGCATGAGGGGAAAATCCATGTATTCACGGGCGATGATGAATAGAACAACAAGCCAGAGACCGGCGACGGCCACCACCATTCTCTCCCGTCCCGGCCTGACTCTTTTGGTCCAGAAGCTGCCGAGACCCCCAAAGGACAGAAGCCCAAGCAACACCACGGACAGTGCATAAACCGGATGTCCGAGAAAAAGCACAAGTTTCTGTAACAGAGTGACCTCGGCAAGCATGAATCCGAGACCAATTGCAACAAAGTATAATGCAAAAAGCAGCCCTGTTCTTCCTGCACCTTTAATGAGAGTACGAGCAGGCAACACAATAAGCATGACTGTCATGAGGAAGGCAATGCCTAAAACTGACATAAGAATAAAGACTGCATCGTAGCTATGGGTCTGACCCTGAAGATCATTCAATTGAAATACTTTCAAGAAATCCTTGGGTCTGACCATGTTGAAAAAGAATGGCCTGTCATCGGTGGTCGGACTCACATCGAACTGGTAGTGGTCATAGAAACGAGGATCATCGTATCGGCGGGCCATTTCGGAGAACACCGGGTGAGTCCAGTGGCCGGGGAGATGTACCACCGAGAATTGCAGGCTGTCCGCCACCGCTCTCAGCGCATCAAGGTCCACTGGGGAAAGCGGCTGTTTTCCCACGAGAAGTGTGGCGACACCTCTGCATGAGAGAATGGCAAGGTGGTCAGCCGGGTCTTCGCTCCCCCTGGCATGGAGCGCGGTGAGCGCCACGGCGAATAGACGCAGTGTTTCCCGAGGGGGTTCGAAGAGGAATCGTGAGATCGACACGAGCCCATGATCGCTCAGCCGCTGGAGGTAATCATTCATCGCTTCAACGGTATAGAGCGTGTTCTCGCTCAAGGTAAAGGCGCCTGCCGCGGTAGCCGCCCATGTATCAACGAGTGATGCCTGGATTACGTCATATGTCCGCCGGTCTCGTCGAAGAAACGAGCGAGCCTCATCGACCACGCCCTCGACTCCGGGCAACGAATAAGGAGCGCCGGAAAAATTCCCGAATACCACGTTGACGGCCTTCACCACCTCGGGATTAAGTTCCACTGCCACCACGGAGTCGGCTCCCATGGCAAGGGAGGCCAAGATATCCCGCCCACCGCCGGGACCGATCACCAGGTGAGTGCCTGAAGGCCTGAGATGGTAAGCTAATGCCGTCACATCATACCGGAGATGGACCAGCTCCTGGGCGGAACCTGAGTATTCGGATATGGGTGTACCGGCATAGGAATCGATATGCATGCCAAGCTGCCGCGGGAGGGGCCCGTCATACACGGGACTCATCCCCCATCCGAAGAACTGGGTATTCCATCCCTCTTCCGTGGGGAAAACCGTTATCCTAGAGAATGAGTTCCACGCTTCATAGAGAAGCCCTTCCTCGTGTTTCTCTTTGGCCCACACCACTCTCAAAAGGCCGGTTCCTGTGTTGGTGCCAAAGAGAATCAGCACCAGAATCAGACTCGCCAGTGTCACTCTCCTCCCGGGGCCTCTTGAGAACAGAAGCCCCGCCCCAATGACGAGAAGTGCCGCAACATAGACGGTGGCAGGGCCGCCAAACATCCGCAGAAGGGGAATCACAAGAATACACGCAAGACCCGCACCCAGGAGATCCGCAGAATAGATACTGCTCATGGATGGGCCGTATTTCCGAACCGCAATAGCGATTGCACCGCCTCCCACCACAAAAGGCACGGTCGTCAGAGTATAGATGAGCAGCAGTTGCGCTACCCCTTGCACACCAAAAGTATTGTCGAATCGAAGACGGAGTACCACAGCCATGCTGGCGATCGCCATCACCCCGAATACGGCGCACAAGTTTGGCAGCATGTTGAACAGCTCTTCGTCCGTGCGCTTCCGCCCAAACCGGTACACGAATATGGCGCCCGCCGAAAGACCTAGCATGGCTATGGAAATGGCCATGAACGCGAAATGATACCACATGGTGACACTGAAGATCCGGGTCAATGTGAGCTCAAGGACAAGAAGGCCGCCCGAGAGAGCGGCCATAGCCGCCAGAACGAGCCTACCCGGGGGGCTAACCTTTCCCATGGCCCCGCCTTATCATCGCTGCCTGTGCCGGAACCTTGAGACGCAGCCGCCACACCACCCAGATCGCCTCAAAGAGGATGGCGCGAGATATCTTGGATCTCCCCTGCCGTCGCTCCGTGAACACAATTGGCATCTCCACAAGGTTGAACCCCAAGCATGCTGACCAAAACTTCATCTCCATGAGGAAAGAATATCCTTCCGAGCGTATCTGGTCCAGAGGAATCGCCTTCAGTACTTCGGCACGGTACCCCACAAAACCCGCCGAATAGTCGGATATGGGCATGGAGAGCACCATTCCCGCGTACATGTTGCCGGCTCTGCTGAGAATCCTCCGCCAGATGCTCCAGTTCTCCGTTCCGCCGCCCATGGCATATCGAGAGCCGATGATGACATCGTGAGCATCGAGGAGTGTCATCATGCGGCCCAGATACATGGGATCGTGAGAGAAATCACCATCCATGCTGATGATTCTCTCAAAACCGCAGGAAAGCGCATGCTTGAATGCATGCACATACGCCTTGCCGAGCCCATCCTTCCGCGGTCTCTCAATCAGTCTTACCCGTCCATCCCTCTTCTGAAGCGCCTTGACCACATCCGCAGTGCCATCCGGGGAGGAATCGTCCACCACAAGGACCTCTATGGTCTCATCCTTCTCGAGAATCAAAGGAATCAGGCGCCCTATGTTCTGCCGTTCATTGTACGTGGGAATGATCACAAGCGTCGAGTTCATCGTTCTCGTCTGTCCACTACCGTCTAGGGTTGAATCCACCAGGTCCTGTGCCGGTGAGGTGAATAGGCACCCAAAGTATAACCCTCTATATGGGGGTCAAGATGCCGACGGTGCCCGTCTCCGCCCGAACCTGGAGAGCCCCAGCCATGTTCTCAACCAATCCCCTTCCAGTAACGAAATCCTGATCTGCCTCCGGCGCGTCACCATGCCTCGCGCCTTCAGGACTCGTCCAAGACTCGCCAGAAAGGCCAGCTTCCCGGCAAGAAAGGGAAATGGGGCACCACGGAGGAGGGAAGATAGAAACGACAGGAGATTATAGGCAAGATGAGATGGCGCAAGAGTCATCAGAGTCTTCCACGGCAGGAGCTTGAAGAGAACCACTTCCTCGTTTCTGCCGGCAAGGAATTCGCGTGAGCCAATGAATCTGGAGGTAGTGGATCCTTGGTGGTGAATGACCCGGGCTTCGGGCACATAGATAGAATCCCAGCCACCGGTCCACAAGCGAAGCGACAACTCCACATCCTCATACAACGCACAAAGACTTGCGTCCCATCCTCCTACCTGCAAAAGGGCCTTGACCCGGTACAAGGGCGCCACCCCCGGCGTACAGAAGCCTCGGACACCGCTTTTCTGGACATCACATGGCTCCCGGCCATAGCCACGTTTATAGAAGAAGCCGGCTTTGGTCACCACATCGCCGGCAGTATCGACACGCCCGTCCGGACGGAGGGAGAGCGGAAAGGCGCTTGCCAGAGAGGCGTCCAATGCCAAGGCGTCAACCAGGAGTTTCAACCAAGAAGCATCGGGGACTGCATCATTGTTGACCACTGCCAAAAATCGCGTGGATACGAGACCAAGCACGTGGACCACGGCGCCGCTGTAGCCCACATTCTTCTCCAGCCTCACATAGTCGGCAGCCGAATATTGCGCAACCACCGCTTCAGTACGATCTACGGAAGCGTTGTCCACCACGATAACACGATCCGCAGGCAAAGTCTGTGCCAAAATCGCTTCGAGACACGCAGGCAAAAGATCTGCACCGTTCCACGTGGGAACGGCCACCGTCACCCCGTCAGTGAGATCCTTCTCTGATGGGAAAGATGTCGGGGAACGGTAAAGCCTTGAACACGAGATCCCTCCCAGAGTCCAGTGAAGACGCTGCATGCTAGGGAGTTGTTGAATCTTCGATGCGTTCAACTATTCCCCGAGTCACTAGGGCGCGAAGCCGCGCCTTGTCTTTCACCCACCCTTTTCACCACCACCGCCGTCATGTCGTCGAGTACGGTCGGATCTGCCGCGAACTCCAAAACCTCCGCGTAAATGCGATCCCGGATGCCCACCGCAGGAAGCTCTCTGTGATCTTCAACAAGCGAGGCTAATCGTACGCTGCCAAACTCCTCACCACCTCGTCCCATGGCCTCGCTTATCCCATCGGTGTAGAGGAGCAATACATCCCCATGCTCCAGCGTCACGAGACGTTGCCTGTATCGTGCTTGTGGAAACGATCCAAGCACGATATCCCCACCCGAAACGAACCGCGGTGCTTCACCTTGCCGGATGATCAATGGTTCGACATGGCCGGCATTGCAATACGTAAAAACACCGCTGCCAAGCTCTAGAGTGCCGTAGATGGCCGTGACAAACACCCCGGGATCGGTACTCCGTACCAGAAGCTCGTTCACTTTCCTGAATATGCCTTCTATGGAATATTCGTTCAGGATCTCAGCCAGGAGACTGGCACGAAATGTTGCCATAACAAGGCCGGCGGGGATTCCTTTGCCCGATACATCTGCGATTGAGATCCCCATGATGCCCCGGCTCACCTCAATGAAATCAAAGTAATCTCCGCCCACACGTTTCGCCGGAACATTGAGACCTGCCATTTCCCAGCCACGAAGACGCGGCGCTTCCCTAGGCAGCAACTTCTGCTGGATGTCTCGAGCCAGAGACAGCTCAGAGTCAAGCTGTCGTTTCTCCAATGCCTCTCGATAGAGCATGGCATTATCCACCGCAATCGCCGCCTGGCTGGCCAGGGCCTTGAGGTGGAAAAGATCAATCCGCGAATAGGCATGCGGTTCATCGCTCTCCACATTGAACGCGCCAACTATGCGGCTGCCCCGTCGAATCAGGGCTACCATCTCCGATCTGGTCTCCTCCCGCGCAACTATGTAATGAGGGTTCGCGACCACATCATCCACCAAAAGATCATCGCCCTGCTTGGTCGCCCACCCGATAAGGCCCTGCCCCACCTTTGCCCTGGCCACCTTCTCCTTCTCTGATCGATAGCCGCGGAGTGTGGCAGCAGTCAGCCGCTCACCATCCCGATCCAGAAGATAAATTCCGGCTGCATCATAGGGAACCACCTCACGTAGCGAGGAAAGGATAAGCTCAAGAAGATATTGCAGATTGAGGGATGAGCTGATGGTGGTTCCCACCTTCCAAAGGGCGGTCACACCCTTCACTCGCGCACGGAGGCGGTCATATACGAACGCATTCCTGAAGGCCCTCGCCGTCAGTCTCCCCAAGGCGGCAAGTTGGTCCCGACATTCCGGTGTCAAAGCATTCGCCGATCCCCTTAGGAGAAGCTCTCCCCATTGCCTTTTCCCAAAGATCAGTGGAATCCGGAGATCCTCTCCCGAGACCCCCAGTCCATCGTGTATCCCGAAATCGAATTCTTCTTGCCGCTCGTACCAGTCTCGCCGGAGCTCATGGTCACCCCTCAGGGTATAGGCCGCATATCCCTTGTCTTCCTCTGACAGGAAGGCGACTTCCTTTGTCGCCGACATCCGCCGAATCCACACCAATGTAGTTCGAATCAGATCTCGCGGCGCACGCAGAACAATCAGCTGTTCCGCGGCACGGATCAGATCTCTCCCCTCAGCATCTCTCGCCATCCAACACCTCCTCCTGGCAACGAGAAGCTGAAACTGGTTCGCACGGCGCGCGCTGTCAAGCAGGAGTGACCCATCTCCCCTAGCGCAGGATCTACCACGGCGTTGCGGGGGGAGAAATACTTGACGTCCAGGGCATTCATTCGCCTAGTTGTCTGTTCATTATGCGCCTTACGGGCTCCGGTGGAGAGCCCTGATTATCATCAATGGAGTTATAGCCTTTTCCGAGGAGTTGAACAAATGGCGGCGGTAGTTGACGGTGACAAATGCACGGGCTGCGAATCGTGCGTCCCGGTCTGCCCAGTCGAGGCGATCACCATGGACGGTGTTGCAGTGATCAGCGAGGATGACTGCATCGAGTGCGGTGTTTGTGTCGATGAGTGCCCTGAAGGCGCGATCTCTATGCCTGGATAGCTGAGTTTGGACGCAACTCTCTCAGCGAATAAGACCACGCGATATCACTTGAAGTTCTGGCTGGAGCACTGAGCCTGTTACACATCCTGGCTTGTCCGGTGTGGCGACATGGTCGACCCCGATAGGCCAGGATCGTCTTATCAGTCTATCCCTGCTCATGCAATATGCATTGGAAAGGGCCCACGGATGGAGACTCTAGGAACGCACCTTCTCTTAGAGCTTTATGGCTCGAATTCGGTTCAGCTAGACAACCTCGAATTCGTACAGGAATCGCTGGTGAGGGCGGCCGAAGAAGCTGGGGCTACGATACTGCACCACGATTTTAGGAAGTTCAAGCCCCAGGGTGTGAGTGGAGTCGTGATCATCGCGGAATCGCATCTCTCCATTCATACATGGCCGGAATACGGCTATGCAGCCGTGGATGTATTCACCTGCGGGAATCGAGTCTTTCCTCAGCGAGCGGTAGACCACATCATTTCCACAATGAGCCCATCCAATCACAAGATCCTTGAGATCGGACGGGGCGCACTTGAGAAATTCGATGAGAAAAAGCCACCCTACTTCGTGTGATCGGATAGAAAGGCTCGTCAACCGGCTTGAAGCCTGCCGTGCAATGACCTTTCCTTCGACTCCGCAGCATCCCCTGACGGGGGTGGGCTGGCAGTGGCGCCCATGAAGATACTGGATATCAAGGCGCTGGAGGGAGCGAACTACTTTAGCCTGCGACCCGTCATCGTGATGGCACTGGATCTTGAAGAGTATAATGAGGTCTTCACGTCGTCCTTTCCCGGGTTTGCCGAGAAGCTTCTTGCCTCTCTCCCCTCCATCTATGAGCACAAATGCAGCAAGGGCGTGCGGGGGGGATTCATCTCACGCGTGCGAGAGGGCACACTGCTGGGTCATGTCATCGAACACATTGCGATTGAGTTGCAGTGCATCGCCTTCATGAAGGTCGGTTTCGGCAAAACCCGCTCGGCGGGAAAGTCGGGCGTCTATAACGTGGTGTATAGTTACTGGGTGGATAAGGCAGGTATCCTCGCAGGGATCGAAGCCTTCAATCTTGTCGAATCAATTCTCAACAACAGGGATTATGATGTCGAGAAAACCATCAAGAAACTGCTTGATATTCTCGACGAACACAAGCTGGGCCCTTCGACCGCCGCGATAATCGATGAAACGGAGCACCGCAATATCACGGTGCTCAGACTGGACCGATACGATCTCATCCAGCTTGGAGAAGGCAAGTACCAGAAACGTATCAAAGGGACTATTACATCCGACACCTCATTCGTCGGCGTGGAGACCGCGGGAAACAAGGCATTGACGACGAGAATGCTGCGGGACGCCGGCATACCGGTGCCGAGAAATGATACCTGTGCTGACCCGGAGTCGGCCAAGAAGCTGGCGGAGACGATCGGGTACCCAGTGGTGGTCAAACCTCTCGATGGCCATCATGGAAGAGGCGTCACCGTCGGCGTGGATAATGAACTCGATCTCCGTGCCGCATTTGAGAGAGCAATGGATTGCGCACACGTAAGCATTGTTGAGCAAATGCTCCCAGGTGCCGACTATCGTCTCCTGGTGATAGATGGGAAGTTCATCGCCGCCATCCGCAGGATCCCGGCACACCTCATTGGTGATGGGAAGCATACCATCTCCGAGTTGATCGAGATCGAGAATCGAAATCCGAGACGGGGTTTCGGCCACGAAAAAGCAATGACTCGGTTGGCGGTATCGCCTGCCACAGAGGTACTCCTGCAACAGCACGGCTATACCTTGGATACGGTGCTTTCGGATGATCAAAGGTTCGACCTCGAGCTCAGGTCGAATCTGAGCACAGGAGGATCAGCCGAGGATGTCACGGACGACGTCCATCCCACCAACCGCCGCATCGCGGAGCGAGCCGCCAAGATCATCGGCCTTGATGTGGCGGGAATCGACATCATCAGCCCTTGCATCAGCGCTTCCATCCTGGAGAATGGGGGAGCCGTCATAGAGGTGAACGCCTCGCCCGACTTCCGAGCCCACCTCTTTCCTTCGGAGGGGACGCATCGAAACGTGGCGACGCCCCTGGTGGACATGTTGTTTCCTTCAGGCACAACACATGATATCCCTATCATCTCCGTGACCGGAACCAACGGGAAGACCACCACCGTCCGTCTTGCCGCCCACCTCATGAAAACCGCTGGTTTTGTCGTCGGCATGTCATGTACTGATGGGATGTACATCGCAGGGCGTCAGATGGCCAAGGGGGATCGGGGTGACCCGTATTCAGCCGGAGTGGTGCTCAGGGATCCGACCATTGACTGTGCCGTTCTTGAGACGGCCAGGGCGGGCATGCTCAAGTACGGTCTCGGATACAAGAATGCGGACGTGGGTATCGTCCTGAACGTGCGAGAAGGCCAGCGCGGGTTCGGCAATATCAGAGACCTCGATGATCTGGCGTACCTCAAGGCCCTGGTGGCAGAGGTCGTGAGGTCAGGGGGGAGTTCCGTGCTCAACGCCGATGATCCACGCTGTGTGGAAATGACTGCTCGGTGCTATGAGCGAATTGTTTTCTTCACCATGGATCCCGAAAACGAAATCATAGTGCAACATGTCGACAGGGGCGGTACGGCCGTGGTGAACCAGAATGGGTTCCTTGCGCTCATGAAAGGTGAGACGGTCACTCCCGTGGCCAGGACTACCGACATCTCTATGGCCTTCGAAGGCTTGGCAGAATTCAACATACAGAATGCCATGGCCGCCATTGCGGCTGCCCATAGCCTCGGGGTCAAGGTTGAGACGATTCGTGAAGGGCTTCTCTCGTTCTTGCCGTCCTACGCCCAGAATCCGGGCAGAACAAACATCTTTCCCCATGGCAATCATCAGGTCATGATCGATTGTGGACATACGGCGAGCGCCCATGGTGCCCTTGCTTCCTTTCTGGCAAAGAGTAGTTACAAGAGGATCCTCGTCGTGATGTGTCCGGGGGTAGATCAGGACGACGATGATATCGCCAGCTCGGGGGAAAGCATGGCGGGAATCGCCTCGGAAATCTTCCTTTACATCAACCCATCTCACTTGTCTGATCGAGAACCCCACAGAGGCGTGCAGCTGTTGGCCCATGCCCTCGAATCAGCGGGCATGGGGCCAGACGTGATCCACCATCTTGATCAGGAGGATCGGGCCATCGCTTCGGCACTCGATGCGGCACAACCTCGTGACCTGATCCTGATTCTTACGAGCCGTGCTGACCATGCTATGGGAGCGATCCGACACACGAGAAATGCGGCTGCGGATCATAGGCCGACTGGCACAGAATAGGAGCGGAACCAATTGAGTCAGAGCAAGCGTGCGGGAACGCCGGGCAAATCACGGAGGGTCAAACCACCTATTCTCCTATCACAGATTCTTGATGCCAGCCCGGCGCTGGTGGCCCATATGGCGGAACAGCTCGAATTGGGGCTCACACGGGGCGACCATTTCCGAGGCCTTCAGCTTGAGGATAAACTCTATCGCTACCTCGGCCGGAAAGAGTGGGTTTCACATCAACTCCGACAACTCAATGATACAGACCGTCGGAACTACAGAGACGCACTGAAGCGGTTGCTCATGGATCTTGCCCCACCACCTCTTCCTGCGGGCCTCACCAACCGGATACTGGAACTCGGTTTGGGTTTCATGATCGATGAGCACCGACATGCACTCATTCCTCTCGAGTATGCCTTCCTTTCCGACGCAGCATGGACCCTCAACGGGAGCTTGGCCCAAGCTTTGGTGGCGTATCTGGCACAGGGGGTGATCCCCCGCCAAGCCATCCGGACTTCTGGTTCCACATCCCGTGCTCTCCAGGGAGTGGCTTCCATCTATCTCCACCTGCGTCAGTCGTGGAAAACGCAGATACCGGGGCTCTCTCTCCGTCAGCTCCTGGCCATCGAGACCATGCATCTGTCCGCATCGTCGCAACCTGCTTCCAGATTGGCGTCTCTTCTCGGGGCCGGTTCTCCCGAGGTCTTCTCGTGGCCCCGATATATGCGATACCACGGATCCGGAAGTCACAATGCATTGCAGGAGCTGCTCTATCTTGGCCTCGTCAGACCGAAAACCCTCGATCCCGGTTCAGCGCTCAAGGAATTCATGATCTCACTGGAGGCTGAGAAACCCATCGCAAAGGCCCTGCCACCCATGTTCAAACGATACGCCAAATCGGTTCGTCGGGCACGGGAATCAAGCCTGCTCCAAAGTGCCCCTCCGGGGAATCTTGGCCTAGACCTTCAACGCTTTATCGTGGCACTCGGCATCATGCCGCCCCCTGCCACAAAAGATGGCACACCGAGCATGATCCACGTGGATCGGTTGGCCCGTTTGCTGGGGATCGCCCAACAGTATCAGCGGTTTCTCCTGTCTGTGGCGTGGGATGTCGATTGGCTCGCCAGATGTGCGGCGGGGGAAACGGACCGAATCGAACCATCTGCCGAGGCAGAGCAACTCATTGCCAAAGGTCCCATGGCATTCCAAGAGGTGGCTGTCTCTTGTCTGGGTATCCTCTCCTCATGGGATGAGACACGGGCGTCGGCGTGCCGCCTGGGAAATCCGGGTCCTATGACACATCTTGTTGGCAGATTGCGAAGCTTCCTTCTTGAGCTCTCAGGAGCGCTGAAGAGGTGGACCCCGATTTCGGGCGTCACGAGTCTATTAATCGGGTCGCCGGGCTTTCGAAGGCTATTGGCCACCGCTCCTGACCTTGCTCCCGTGACTGAGATCCTCAATGCCCCACACGATTCATCGCCGCCGCTATTGGAATCACTGGCCACAACTCTGTGGTGGGCCCACGAAATCGAAATCGCCAGAGACCATGCCGGCCTCCTCTATGTCAGGGGCGTCACAAAAAAGACGCCTCCCGAGGAGGAAGCCGGGCAAGCGCCCGAGGAATCCATCAAGGTTGCCGCAAGCGGTGAGTTCTATCTCCCGATCCAGACCCCGCTCCAACGATTGAGAAAGGCTGCCGAAGTGGCTGATATCCTTGGTGTTGATCGGGCATGCAGATTCCGGGTGACGAAGCAATCGCTCCTGCGGAGCCGGAAGCTGGGTTGGACGCTGGAAGAGGTGGAGGCCTTTCTGGAGAACTCGTTGCCGCAGAACCTGCATCACATAGCAGAGGAAGTCTTCGTAGAAGTCGACATAAAGGAATAGCCCGCATTTCTCACTCCTGCCCAGGAGGCGGGATCGCGAAGCAGCGAAGAACTCAGCGTGAGTTGTTCATGCTAAGCTCAGCCGCCTGCATCCGCTCGACGAACTCCTCCGACGTTTGTGCCCCGATGAGATCTTCTCTCAGATCGTTGTTGCGCAGCAGTCTGGCCAACTTCCCCAAAATAAGGAGATGTTCCCGGCGATCCTCCGCCCCTACCAGAAAGAACAGCTGAACCGGTTTTTGGTCGGGAGCGTCCAAGTCGAGGCCTCCATCGATCCTCACGGCACTGAAGGCCACACCGTCAAATGCGCCGGGCAAGCCTTCTTTAGGATGTGGAATTGCCACCCCTTTCCCGATGGCCGTACTGCACATTCCCTCCCTTTCCAGGAGAGATCGGAGTACGGTCTTACGATCAGTAACCATGCCATGCTGCTCGGCAAGATCGACGAGTTTCTCAAGCACCTCCTTCTTGCCATCCATGTGCGTGCCGACGTCAACGAGACTGGAATCCATCAAGCTGCTGATTAGCATAGTCATCCTCAAGAAAAGAGCCGGGTTGTTCAATGAACGGGGATGCCAGTCTGCATGAATCCTTCGTCTCTGTCAATAGCAGAGTCTACGCTTCTTCCGAGACCTCGCTCGGAAGAAGGACCGCCGCTTCGCGCCGGAGAGGTCAGAAGACAGAGGTCAGAGGTCAGCAGAAGAGGGAAAACGACGTATGCTTCGCCGTCCATGTAATCACCCAAAAGGGATCTCGCCCCATAAACCCCACTCAAAGCAATCACCCCATCAAACACATCCGGGTGACGAAAAAGGAAATTGAGTGCATGGCCATGCACCTTCAGCTCGGCATCTTGTTGTAGTGCAGGGCTCCACCACTTGTGGTATTCCACATTCATTGCGTTCCTTGAAACCTCTGTCCCACGGCCGACGAAGCGTAATCCCGCGTCCGCCGCGGGATTGGAGTATGAGGCTGGTGAGAAATCCGGGCTACCGCCGTTTCTCCTGAATGAAGCCCGCTGCTTCGAAAATCGTCTCATTATCCGGTGATCTGACAAGATATCCGTATTCACCCATCAGGCTGAATAGCGGTGATAGTCCTTCATGAAACACGATCTGCTCACCATAGGTATTCATGATCTCTTCATGAGAATGGACGTAGTCCATTGATGACTTCCTACCGACATAGCAGCAGTGGTATGGTCTGCAATACTCAGATGAGAACTGATTATTGAGAACCACATTCGCCCACTCCTTATACAGATCAATATCATTGGCGTAATTGAACATATCCATGGTGAATCCCCCAGGTGGTCGCACATTGATTTCAATGCCGACGAGCTCACTGTTGGAGACAGTGCGAAAGAACTCGAGATGAAAAAATCTCTCGCGGATATTGAATGCCCTTACGGCCTTGCGCCCGGCCTCCTCCAGATCCATGGGTAATTCCCTGAGGGAATAGTAGTAGACATCAACGTTTTCTCTGGCTGTCTCCAGAATTCCCTGACTATATGTATGGGAAGTGCAGAATACAATATCACCATCACGATTTGTTAGACCGTCAAAGGTATAAATATCTCCTTCATCCGTGTTTTTAGCCTCACATTTCCTATCTCATCGTTCTTGACGCCGAAGATGTTGAAATCAGTCCGAAGCCGCGCCTCCGTCTCCAACCAATACTCATTTTGTGAATCGATACGATCGATCTTGCCGTGGCGGTGGGTGAAATGCCCACAAGCAGACAACAGCTCGTCATAACTATGCATATCAACCACGCGGTAGTAGTCGTTCAACGCATCTTTGAGCTCAGGCCTGAGGCTTTCATACGCTTCGTCAGCCAATCCAAAGACATTTGCGCCCATCCGACGCAGATTCACACAGAATGAGTAGAAGTTAGGCGGGAAATGCGGCGACAGGAACACGACATTCATGTTCATCCCCGAGTGGCAACACTTACATCTTCGAAAACCACTGCCGGGAAGTACCCCCCGGAACTGAATCGAACAGCATTCTCGACCATGACGGCCTTGGCCATTGTCTCATAGATATTGCCTGCCACCATGCCGTCTCTCAGGCGTCCCTTGATGGCGCCGTTCTCCACGTAAAGGCCCGGGTTAATGCCCATGGAGAAATCACCGTTCAAGATATTCCCTGAATGTGGGCCCAGAACCCCCAAAACCAGCACTCCCCGGTCGAGATTCCCGATTATCTCATCCAGGCTCGATTGTCCCGGCTCAATGGTAAGGTGCGACAGAGCAGGTGTAGGCAGGAGGGCGATCTCCTCGCCTCCCCATCGTTGCGTCCTGAAGCCGTTCCCCGTGGGTTCCAACCCCAGTTTGGCGGCGAAGTCAAGATTCGTGTATATGTTCTTGAAGACGCCACGCTCGACGATGGGCAGCCTTTTTGTGGGAACCCCTTCATCGTCGAAAACCCGTGTGTCAAATCGGTGGGTGTCCGTCGGGTCGTTGACTATGGTCAGGATGTCGGAAAAAATCTTCTCGCCACGTCTCTCGAGGATGGGAGAAATACGCTCGTAGAAGGCTCTGCCCGAAGATGCGGCTTCCAAGCGCCACAGCAGACTGAACATGGTTTCCGGCAGGAAAGCCACCTTCATTCGACCCGCTGGAGCGTTCACCTCAGGCAAGCCGGCCTGAAAAAGGCGCGCCACGCGGTCCAGCTCCTCATCCGGAACACTGGAAGGCCCAAGGGTGACATGATTATGCCACACGGACGTCTCGGAATTCGGGTAAAGAACGCTTGAGAATATCGAGTAGAAGGAACTCCTCTGTGCGACATCGAGCCCTTTGCTGTTCATCACCCTGACGAATTCAACACCAAAGGAGCCATGAACGTTCACCTGCCCCGAAACCCTCCCCTTCAGGTAGCCGACCGTCTCAGCTGCACGATCGTACAGATCGCTACCCTTCAGATTTGTCACCTCTTCAACGTACGGATCAAAGAGCCGAAGAGCCGATCGCGCCGGCAAACCAAACTCGCCACTCACACCGCCTTCCATGGACAAAAGAGCGCTCCGCACGAGTTCATCCCTGTTCAGAAGATTCTTGGTGTAGGATATGCCAAGCCTCCCGTCCTTGATGATTCTGAGACTATAGCCGGCCTGTATCGTTGTTTCGATTTCATTGAGCTCTGAATTCTCAATCGAGACGTTGGTCCCGTCCTTCTCAATGTGGTAGACCTCCGCCTGATCCCCTACTGCCGCAGCAAGTTCAAGTAATCGTTCCATCTTCAAACGCCTCCCACGACCATGTCCCGTATCACCACATGAGGGCCACCAAGACTCGATTTGATATTGAGCTGCCCCTTGCCACATCCACCTCTCTCCGACAGTTCTACGGCATCTCCCACTGCGGTGATATTCTTCAGAGTAGTGAAAAGATTGCCCATTATGTTGATGTCACGCACCATGGCGCCCACTTCTCCTCCTTCAATCACATACCCATACTGCGCACCAAACGTGAAGTTCTCACCACTCGTCTGCCCTCCCTTGCCATCCAGGAGATACAGACCGTCCCCCACCTCCTTGAGCAAATCTTTCAAGCTATTGTCCCCAGCGCCGATGAATATCGTCCCCATACGTACAATGGGTGCATACCGGAAGTCCTCAGCAACACTGTGGCCCGTTGTCTCTTCACCAAAAGCAATCGCAGTCCGCCTTGAATGCAGCCTGGCGGCGAGAATACCCCGATCCATCAACGTGACGGGTCTTACCGCAACCCCTTCATCATCGTACTTGTAGAACCCCAACTGATGAGGGATCGTGGAATCGGCATGGACGGAAACCTTGTCGGAGCCAAGCTTTGCTCCAAGCCTCATCTTATCTCGAAGCGTAGGGTTCTTCTCGATGATGTCAGCTTCGCTGAAATGCCCAAACGCCTCGTGTATGAACACCCCGGCGAGCAAAGGATTGAGGATCACATCATAGGAATCGCTTGCCACCGGCTCTGCTTCGAGGAGTTCTCCCGCGATGCGGGCCCTTCGGATAAACACATCATCGCGGTTTCTGATTCTCGCAAACCCGTCGCTTCCTCCCACCGCAACCCGAATATCCTGCGTGAGGCTCCCTTTCTGCGCGACAATCGACCCGGCAATGCTCGTGGTCAGTAGTCGTTCGGCTATCGCCGAACCCTCTGAACTGACATAGTATTTCTCTCTGTAGACCTCGGAGTAGCCAAGGGTTGTCGAGGCGATTCCCGGTTCCCCCAAAGCCAGATCGTTGTAGTGTCTCACAAGAGAAACCTTCTCTCCAAGAGGAATTCGAAGCGGATCCTCGTCGAGCTTGAGCGCGACCTCTTCTTCAACAGTGGGACATGCGGCCATGTTGATCGGCGCTGCTCCGGATCTTGACATAGTCTCAGCCGCGTCTTTCGCTCGATGAATTGCTTCGTCCAGATCGTCAAACCTTGTCACTGATGCAATGCCGAATCCTCCTCGCCTCAAGACACGCACCACATAGCCATCCGTGGTATTGGATCCAATCTCGCGGAGCTCCCTGCTCTCCAACGATATCTTCGTATCCCGGCGGATCTCGTAGCGTATATCCGCGAAGTCCGCCTCAACCCCTCGAACGATTTTGCGCAACTTCTCAATCATCTCTTCCCTCTTTCAGTTAGCCCGAACTTCTCAACAACACCGACATGAACATCGAGGTGAGGATGGCGGTGGACCTCGTAACCTTCCGATCGCAGAGATCGCAAAGGAGCAAACGCCGTCAGAGCCTACACAGTCGGGGCCCTCTCTGCCACTTCGTGACGCTGGCTTCTGAGAAGTCCGGACAAAGATCAGCAAAAAAAACAGGTGATGCCTTAAGTACGGACGTTTATGTCTTCCTCGTCAACCCATAGCCCTGGCTTTTCCTTAGAGGATAGATGGGAATATGAGACCTGAAGTCCGGTGAAACCGTGAACGGCTGCGGCTTCATGAGCCCGATAGAGTCTCTTGACATTGGAGAGGGGTACAGTAAGCTGCGCGAACATTCGCTCAGGAGACGAATGTCGATTCTATTCGTGAACAAACATTCGCGAGTGGTGTAATAGACACCATAGTGGAAGCCCGAGTTTAACCAAAGCAAGGTGGACAGACATATGATGGATATGGCGACAGATCAGTTTGCCCCAGGCGATAGGGACTTCGTAGACCTCTCAGGAGATGGGGAGGTCCCACGACTGCCGCGCAAGGAACGCGAATACGAAAGACACCGTCTCGAGGTCTTGCATGTTGCTGACACGCTTCTGCAGCGACGCTTGTACCACGAGATCAGCGTGCAGGAGACCGCGACGGAAGCCGAGTTCAGCGTCGGCTATCTCTACAAGCTCTTCTCAAGCAAGGAGGACATCTATGTCTCCTTGATTCAAGGCAAGTTCGAGGATGTGCGATTGTGCATCGATACCGCCCTGTCGTCAGATGGAAGCCAGGAGGAGCGTCTCACACGCCTCGTGCAAGCGGTATTCGACTGGTTCAAGGGGAATCCCGCGTTCTCGTCAACTTACGTGGGAGAGCTGGTTGTGCTTGCAGGTATGAATACAGACCTCGCCAGACTCATTGCCCAGCACGAAACCTATGTCGTAGAACGGCTCAATAGATTCTTTCAAGAATGCATTGATGAGGGCCTTCTTCTCAGAGTCGAACCTGACGAGATCACGAGGACCTTGCGTGCACTCCTGCGCGGTTTTGTGGGCGAAAATATCCTCAACACGTCACATGGGCAGAAGCCCAAGGACTGGACTGACTATGGGCCTATGATAGTCCGGATCATCGTCCAGGCATTTGGAGGCAACAAACAGACATCACAGAAGGATTCCATGAGCGGAAGTGTGGAGCCCGCTGGGAATATCAGTCATCGGGGGCCTCCTGGTTTCGACATTTGTGACGCTGATTTTCGTGCCGGTCATGTATTCGATCTTTGAAACGAGGGTCAAGCGCAATGGCTCTGTGTGAGAGAGAAAGGGGTTGCCCGTGAAAATGGTATGGATTGCCTATAACCAGGCCATTGGCGATGAAGTGGATGAGTGCCTCAAGAGATGTGAAATAGCGAGCTATACCAAGATTCCTCTGGCATATGGTATCGGCAAGGCATCGGGCCCTCACATGGGATCCCATGTCTGGCCTGGGTCGAACTCCCTCCTGCTCGTGGTCTGTGAGGAAGAACACAAGGATCATATCCTGGAAGAGGTAAGAAAGCTAAGAAAGACCCTTCACAAAGAGGGGATCAAGGCATTTGTCGTGCCGGTGGAGGAAGTTATCTGACCAAGGGAATTGTCTTCGCGGGGGACATCTCGATGACGAGCGATAGACAACACAGACAAAAATGAACGATAAGGTCGCACTATGCGAGAATTGGCCCGTCCGGCACATCAAGCGGGGAATCACTGGCAGCAACCTGACTATGTTGCTATGGATCGTGATCGGGTTCTCTCTCTGCGGCGCCATTGCCCTCCTTGTTGGGCTCGCCGCGGGTGCAAGGTCCAGGGGAGATGGGAATCCCCCCTGGCATGCAGCTCAGTTGCCTCCGCTCTTGGCGCCATCAATAGGTATCTCTCCAGAACTCCCTGAGACCCCTTCCTACGCCAGCCCTTGCGGTTTGTGCGAGAAAAACGACCTCCCACTGGGGCTGCATCTGACTGCCGCGACCGTCGATTCCATCGGCGAAGCTTTTTCGATTCACAATCTTGATGTGATAGAAAAAGCAGAGGACCTCTTGCGGGCCGGAGGATTTGGGCCTCCCGGAAACAAGGATGCACGCTGCAAGGCGCGGACTTTCTTTCAGCTCGGATCGTGCAACGGATTCCACTACCTGACGGATCTGTCGACAAAGCGTGATCATGCGGTCTGGGGGTACGGCGACGGAACAGTCGCACCATTTCGCGAGAAGTACCTCAACGCTGCGGTATATCCACTGAGGTTCATTCACAAGGTTCGGCTGGGGGCGAATTGCTTTTGCCTGGAATATGAAATACCCGAGACGTATGATGAGCATATCCAGACGGGTGATCTCCGTTTGCGCGTTCGTCGTGTTGATGTGAAGCTGCCTCATCGGGGCAAGACCCCGGTGCTTAGCCGTGAATTCCCCAACTCGGACGGCAAGAGGCTTGAACTGCTTTTCGAACAAAAGATTTGTGGTCGGGTCTCTCGTGACCGCATTGTCGATCGTGGAGACACCCTTGATATTATCGCGCTCCATGATCTTCAGGGTATGCATGTCCGGAAGTGGGGAGTGCACAAGTTGGGCGCTCTTGTCATGTGGGTAACTCTCGTGGAGGGAAATGTCATCCCAAAGCATCCCCGATTGGGCGCCTGTGCCTATTTCCCCGATATCAAATTCAGACTGCCTTCCGTTTTGCCAGATATAGGTCTCTCTGATCTCAGGGATTTTTCCTTCCCCTTGCCCTTGATGCTCGAGTCCTGGTATCGCCAGCCGTCCAAGGACCTCCCATCCTGGCTGCGGATCCAAGCCGGGGTGCGAATCCGGGATTGGAAATCCATCGGTCCGAGGCCAAGAATCCTCGATAAACGCTTCCCAGATTTGTAGTCCCCATTCTTGCAGGCTTTCTTGGCAAGCAAGCATCTAGACCTGGTGGATTTCCATCTGCGCCGGAAGAGGGAGCCGATGATTAGAGGTATCAAGCAACTGTGGGCATCTCGGCCCACCATATGCATCATAATCCTTGCGCTCATGCCCCGACTCCTGGCCGTGGTTTTCGCCAAGGGATATGGGATGCTCGATGACCATTTCTGCGTCATCAAGACTGCCCAGGAGTGGATCGAAGGGTACGCTCTGCCTTCCGCTGATCACATCTCCAAACGGAATCTTTTCTACAGCGGCCTCCACTTCCTCCTCTTCAGCGGCCTGGAAGGCATCGGTGTCTTCAATCCACAGGTGAAGATGTACGTCGTGAGACTGCTGCACGCCTTGTATTCTCTGTTGACCGTGTGGTTCGGCATCAAGCTGGCTGAAGCGCTGAGCGGCAAGGAGCTTGCGCGCAAGGTGGGCCTATTGCTGGCGCTGTTCTGGGTGTTTTCCTACATGTCGGTACGAAACCTGGTCGAGTTTGTGTGCGTACCGCCGCTTCTTATCGCCCTGTATCTGCTTGTGAAGGGGCATGGCAGACACGAACGACTCTACTCTCTTCTGGCGGGTATGGCATCCGCGTTCGCATTCGTCATCCGGTATCAGGTCGCTCCGTTCCTGGGGGCAATGGGCGTCGTTCTGCTCGTGATGAGGCAGTGGAGGAGGGCCTCGCTGCTGGTCTTTGGCTTTGCAACAACCTGCTTCTTGATACTTGGGGTACCCGAGTGGCTGGTGTTCGAGACACCATTGGCGACACTCGCCAAGTATGTGGCGCACAACGCCTCCCACGCGCACAGCTACGTCACCAACCCTTGGTACACTTACATCGGCACAATTGTCGCCGGATTGGTGCCTCCCCTCAGTTTCCTGTTACTGTGGGGCTTTTTCGTTTCTTCCAGACGGTACCCGATCCTCTTCTGGCCAACGCTGGCCTTTCTTGTATTCCACTCCATCTATCCCAACAAACAAGAGCGATTCATACTGCCTGCGATACCGTTCCTTCTTATGGCGGGCGTCATAGGCTGGAATCACATTGCAAAAACACGGCATTTTACGCGGTTGTGGAAAATGACATTCAAGGGATTCTGGATCTGGTTCTGGATCGTCAACACCATATTGCTCGGAGTATCAGTCACGACCTACTCCAAGAAGACCCGTGTTGAATCAATGACCTATCTTTACGGGAAAAACGACGTCGCCGCCATCCTCGTTGAGAACCATCGCTCATCCTCACCGACCCTTCCTCTCTTCTACCTCGGCAAACGATGCCCCGTCTATCAATTCCCTGCATCGAAATCCATCGATGCGCTGAGAGCTGAACTGCAGGTGTCAGAACAGCCACTACCCAACTACGTAATCTTCCTGGGAAGCAAGAACCTGAACGACCGCATTGAGCGAACCAAAAGGCTCTTCCCAAAGCTGGCGTCCGAGGCCAGGATTCTCCCCAGTCTCGTGGACCGGCTCCTGTACGTTCTGAATCCAGAACACAACATCAATCAGACAAGCTACATCTACCGCATCGACCATCGCGAATAGATACGGCCGCGTTGTGCCATGCCCGCATTTCTCACCAGGAAGCTGGTGAGAAGTCCGGGCTATAGGTTCACTGATCATGCCTTACTCTCGTCAGAGTTCCTTCGACCATATGGAGGAGCCATTCTGGGTAAAGCTCGCCAGCGAGTTCCTTTCGCAGCTCCGAACCGATTTCACAGAATGTGGAAACATCTTCTGGAGAAACAGGAACAAGCTCTATGCCCTCGTCCGCAAGAACTTCGAGCGACTGAAGCTCCTCCTCCCTAGTCATGGGCTCAAGCGTCTCCAGGTGGTGTTTGAAGAGGCGGAGCGTTACATCCCTGTCCGCCGGGGAAAGACGATCTAGAAACCTGCTGGACAATACCACGCCACCGGTGGAATGGGTCAAAGGCAAGTCAGTCATGTACCTGACGCGGGTGAACCATTGGAGGGAAACGGCGCCTGCCGGGGAAGAATACGCGGCATCTATCACCCCTGTTTGCAGGCTTGTGAGGACCTGCGGGAGAGGAAGGGGGATCGGGCTTATGTCGAGTTTTGAAAAGAGGGCCGAAGCCAAAGGATCAGTCTCCCATACCCAAGGTCGTGCCTTGCTCAGATCATCGACGGTGGCAATCGGGTCCTTGGAGAATAAATGGACCATTCCAACACTGACCCATCCAGCCAGCTCATACCCCTTTTCTCTGAACATGTATTCCAAGGTATCTGATACGGATGCGAGAACCGAGTCGTATTCAGCTATATCAGAAAACAGAAAGGGCGTATCCAGAAGCCGTACCGCAGATAGGATCTCGCCCAGACCATTCCCTGTAAATCCTGCAGCGTGGATCTGGCCAATCCTCATCTTCCGGAGTACGTCTCTCTCGTCACCTGAAACTCCGCCTGGGTAGAACTTGATTGTGACTCTTCCTTCGGTGCTGTCAGCGAGCTCGTCCGCAAGGACATGCAACTGCTTCATCCAGCTCGTCCCCTCGGGGGCCAAAGACGCGAATTTCAAAGCAGATCCCCACGTAGACGATGCTATCATACAGATAGCCACTGCATAGAAAAGAAATCCTCTCAGTCGAAAAGCCATGACTCCTCCTCCTTCATCATTGACAGAAGCTTTCTGGCTTTGATGACTGTCACGGTGTTGAGAAAGGTTAACTCCTCTGGATGGCGACTTCTATCGTCCAATATCATCCTGATGGTCTCCGCTGCCTCCCCTTCTCTCCCCGGCATGGAAGCCAAAAGGCGTGCACGGTAGTACTGACAGAGTAAGGAGTGACCACCAGATAGGTGGAAGGCCCTATTCATCTCTTGGAGTGCCAACTCAGGATCCCCACCTGCAGGTGGGGGTTTGGATCCCAGCAATGCCCCTCTGAACAGACGAGGACCGCCGTAGTAAAACGATTCATTCAACGTGAGAGCTCTTGCCATCATTGCTTCAACCCTCGCCAGAGCCGCCTGGTTTCTGGGGTTATCAATGGCCAGGACTATAGCCCCTGCCCATGCCTGCGCCGCCCAGAACAGAAGAGGAACCTGATCCTTCTTCAGACGTCCTATTGCATTCTCAGCTTCACGGAACTGAGCATTCAGCATGGCTTCACCCCCTGGCAGTGCCGCGAGACCATGATCTCTGGCCTTCAGGTATAGTCCATGGGCTCGCTCCGGGTTGCCTTCTTCGACAAAAGCGAGGGCATATCCAGAGTATAGCTTTGTCGCAAGCAGCCTTGCCCTACGATTGTGCGGCAACTTCCGGATGATGCCTTCAATCAGAAGCATCCCTGAAGGCATACCGTCTCGCACGGTCTCAAGGTCGGAGCTGCTGTTCACAGAGATCTCCATCTCCTCCAACACAGGTATCATGCTGCGCATGGTGAATCCCGTAGGGACTGCGCAAGACATCATCAATACGAGTAAAAGACTAAAGAGCCCCCATCTCTTCACCGTTCACCTCCTCCTTTGAGAACGCGCCATCAGAATCGACGCGCTAAGCACCCAGGTGTTTTGCAAATGCTTCTCGAATTTCTTCTCTTTGTGCCGGGCCGGGATGACCAAACATCGGCGTGCCGTCAAAAAAGATCGTGGAGAGGGATGTAAAGGGATCAATCCCGAATCTCACTAGCATCTCGCAATCATCAGTACGGATATCATTGATGACCACTCTATCGCCGAACTCCTCTGCGATATCTTTCACGATCAGGAGCTGCCACGGGCCCATGACAGGGCAAATCGAAGACCAAAAGACATCCACTGCAAGTCTACCTTGGATCGGCTGGTAGGTGTATCGTCTCTCATAAGTCACTCGTGAGGGTAAATCTACCGGTTCGAATATCTTGATAAGCATCTTCAAACTATTGCTCTTGAACTCCTCAAAACCAAACCTTCCAAAGAACCCTCTGATATCCTTTGTGTAGCCAAATCCACAAGGCGTCACAATTCCTTTGCACTTATTCTTCACATCCTTGATCATTGCTTCAACCAGCGCGCTACCGCAGCCAAGAATCCTTCCTCCCCTCTCAACCGTTCCCCACGGCGTGGTATGTGGGGCCATGATACAATTGACGATCATGAGTTCTTTCCCGCGATAGGAATTGCTCAGTTCAATGGGCATGTATTCGATGAAGCCGACCGCCTTTCCACTCTCATATGCGATCTTTGCTGAGAGCCCTTTGGGCATCATGTTTTGGAGCCATTCCACCTTTATCTTACCCGCACGAACTACGATGATCTCATCTGCAGTGAGTGCCGATTGCTTCTCCAAGCCGCTGGCACAACAAGCCTCTGCCAGCATCGTATCTTCCGCAAGATCTCTGATCACCATTCCATTCCCCTCCCATCCAGAATAGATGGCGGTAGCCGCCAACGTTCGAAATCCTGACCTACCAACCTGTCCAGAACCTCCGGAGATTCATGTTCTCAATCCGGAAGCAACAACAATCGTATCCCGGATCCGCATTCTACATGGCAAGACATTCCGCTTGCATTCCGAGAAATCTCTACCCGGAGGTTAGCGCAAGAATCCACGACAAGATAAAAAGGAACACTAGGAGTAGCCCCATCCCGCGCGCAGCAAGCCTTCTCTGGACACTATTCACTGCAAGAGGAGCCTCCATGCCATGACCAAGCCCATACGTGCCCAGAATCGAAGCCAGGTAGTGTAGGCCTCCGATCGCTTCTAGGTACTCAGACTGACGCCCATAGTGGATCGCCTGGATGGCGATCGCCGCAACGAGATACACACAGACCAGATGTAGAGGTGGCAAGAACCCGCCGACCTTCTCCACCCAATGTAGGATACCCCGTTTCTTCGCGGCAGCAATCGGGAGCACTACGTTGTGGACAAAGATGAGGAGAAATAAGAAATCGCTGAATAGTAGCTTATTGATGCGTATCCCTAGAATTCCAAGATTGTGAAGATTTGTCTCCTGTTGCAGATTCCACGTGCTGAACAAGCCAGGAGACCTCCAATGGAACAAGCGCTGGCCCCAGCTGATTTCCTCCAATGTGCCGAAAAGGAAAGCCCCCGCGATGAGCACCATGCCCAAGCTTTTCACCGAGATCCAAGGCAGCCCGTCATGAGCACGCTTCACGTAGTGAATGAAAAGCAGACTGAAGCAGGCAGAGAGGAGGCTAAGGAAGGTCACCCATTCCAAGAAACCATCTTCCTGTACGAAGCGGGCCATTGCTCCGGGCCGTGAGCAAGTCAACCACAGCCCGATACCAACCAGGAATGCATCTATGGCGGCAACCATGCCGGTCAAGAAGACCAGAGGTTCGTTGTCACGATTATGCTGCATAGGCTGTTTCCAGATGAAATTGACTACGCGAACTAAGATAGAGATCAACCAAACCTAGTCTGATCTCTCTGCAAAAATCCCACGGAACAGCACGCGAAGGAAAACTTCCGTGTGCTCCATGGTGCGTGACATGTCTATGGATAATCTCGCTGCTTGGGCCCGAATCTCATAGTTTTGCAAGATCTTCAATCCATAGGAATAGTGGAGATTCAATCGGCGACGATTTTGGCGCACCAACGCTGGCCATGACGGAGCATGGCCCTCCATCAAGCAATGTGTACGTCTTATCCTGTGGAGGGACGCGCTCCGTCGCGTCCTTTGTATCAGCACAAACAACGGCCATGAACTATGACAGAATGGCAAGAACCACTATGACCGGCAATTTCCTCATCCTGCAACGGAATCAACATCGCGATCGGAATCGGTATCGGTATCGAATTGAGACGATAACCCCTACTGGGAGTTTCTTGAATCACTTATCATGTGGAAGAACAAGCCCTTCAAGCTCAGAAACCGCCTCGCGATATCCGATAGCAGCGGCTTCTTTCATTCTGTGGAATTCAAGCAATTTGATGTGTCCAACCCTAGGCTTGATGATCACGTCGGGACGATCCATCTCGAACCTGGTTGTCGTGATTATTGCCTCCATAACATTGAATGACGTCATCAGGATATCAGCCAATCCGGGGGATTCACCAGAATTCACCCAGTGCCGAATCCCAAAAGCACCAGATGATTTCAGTGAGGATACCTTTTCCATGATTGAGAGTGACGGGTGCTGGCTCCGAGGATTCGATTCCGCTGCCTTGACCTCCAAGGGATCTTCTTTCTTGGCTCTCGTGCATTTCCCAATAACATCAAGATTCAAATCCACCGCTATGATGAAATCCGCCCCGAGGGATTTGACAGCACTGACCGGAACCGGGTTCACCAGGCCCCCATCCACTAATATCATTTCACCCCGGAATACAGGACGAAAGATTCCAGGAATGGAAATGCTGGCTCGAACGGCTTCCACCAGGTCGCCCGACCCGAAAACAATTTCAGCCCCAGAGGCCAAATCCGTCGCCACCGCCGCAAAAGGGACAGCAAGGTCGGTGATTTCTCCGTTGCCGACGGTCTCCGAAATGAACTGGGATACCTTCGTTCCGCTGATAAGACCAGATGACGGGAAAACCACATCAAGCAAAGAAAAAGCTCGTTGCCAATTCATTCGTTGGACCACATCTTCTAAAATCGGCAGATTCCCCGCGCAATAAGCCGCTCCAACCATTGAGCCGATGCTGGTTCCTGCAATGAAATCGATGTGAATCCCTAACTCTTCAAGGGCGCGGATAATACCAATATGTGCCCCGCCTCGCGCAGCCCCTCCTCCCAAAGCGAGTCCCACTTTCTGATGCTGCCTTTCTTCACTTATTTCGCTCCCCGGAACCCTTTGGGTAGAATGGGTTTTTCGCATCTACACCCGCTCCCCTATGATAGGCGATGGCCCTTCATCTTCTCGAGCAAACTCGCCGGCACCTTATCAAGCTTCCGGATACTCCCCCACGCATGCTGAATCTGCCTTGAGAGCTTTCCCTTCACTCCGCTTGGGTCGTAGGCCTTCAAGAGAGCATACAGCATGACGGGATTGAACCGCTGCGGCCGGAATGCCAGATAGCGGCCCTCCCAGGAAGTAGGCCCGAATTGCCTTTTGAACTGGTAGAGGGGTTTATATCGATGAAAGTATCCGAGATGGTCAAACGCGAGCCTTAGTGCCAGTTCTATGATATGGCTTTGGCTCGGATCATCCACATGTTCGTTGGCCAGAGGGGCTGTACCGAGCGTTGCCATGGCGTATCCCTGCTCCTTCAGGAGACGGAAAGATTCGGCAATCAACAATTGGTTCGTGCCACGTATCGTCCACTCCCTCCGGCGCATCAGATCAAAATAGATGCCATTTCTTGCATAAATGGGGGTACATACTACGAATGCCTCAACCTGGTCATCGAGCAGCGCCAGAAAGTACTTCCGCTCTCCCGGGTCCTCGAGACCGGGTTCACCTATCAAAAAAGCGAACTCACCAGAGCCCTTGAACTTCTTCCAGGTGGCGGAAAGCTCCTCCATCTGCTTTTCCCAGTCCGGCTTTCGCCCTGCAAGCGGGCAGTATTCCACCACCGTCAAGCCGTGCTTCTTTGCACTCCTGGTGTCGTTGCGTAGATCCTTGAACCTGCCGCCCGCCCACGACAGCTTGTTCAGCTCGAAGATCGGCTCCTCACCGATCTTGATCGTGCCGAAGCCCAGATTCACCAGCATATCGCAACAACGATCCGTGACGGCCTGAAAGCAACATCGCCATTTGCGGGAATCACAGAAGGATATGAACTCATCGACAAACTTCGGAAGATCGGAGAGATGACAGACCGGGTCACCCGCAGCAAGCGCGACATTCGCGTGAACCACATAGGCGATCACCCCTCCAATCCCGGATGGTGAGAAGAAATACGATTTATCATCGCGGAGGATGTTGTACGACTGGGACTGATACCCATGGCGCTTCAGCTCTTCTATGACTCGATGTCTGTCATCTTCACGCCGCAAATCCATGACCTTCCTTTACATGATCCATCAACACACCAGAGATCTATCCATGGTTTCCAGGTTTTTAGCTATCTGTCGACGGACTATTCCCGTCATGGCGAGCTGTTCTTCCCTACTGTTCGGGCATGCATCCACAGGTTTCGAAATAACGACGTGTACGCGGGCGCCATAATTGATGCGATAGCTGCCGCGCCGCATGATCATCCGCGTGCCCATCAGGGTAATAGGAACAATAGGCGCACAAGCCTTGGAGGCAAGTAACGCGGCGCCTCTTCCAAATGGGCCGAGTTCTCCCGTTCTGCTCCGAGTTCCTTCGGGAAATGCGACAAAGGATATCCCGGAACAAATCGAAGCCGTGGTGGCATCAACACTCCGCAATGCGTCTTTGGGGTGAGCACGATTCACGCAGACAAAACCCAAACGACGCATGATGTAACCGTAGACAGGAACTCGATACATCTCCTTCTTCGACGCGAAGGTCAAAGGAACCGGCAGGGAGGCGCTCAGGATAAATGAATCGAACCAGCTTTGATGGTTAGCAACAAAAACCTGGGCTTGATTCTTGTCGACATTCTCCAATCCATGCACACTCACCTTGACGCCTGCCACCTTGAGGAGCACCGCCGTGGGGATGCGCAGACCTATTCCATTTCTTAACCGTTGTGGCAAGATCGTGACAAGAAGGGCACAGCAGAGCACATCCAGCACCAGCACGACCCACCAGACAATGCTCAGGGGTGTATTCTTGTCGACTGCAATCGTCATTCCGAAATACCTGTGGCCTTTCACCGCTTGTTCCGGCAAAGCGGTCTTCGATGCTTCGACGTCGGCCATGAGATTCTTGCCCCTCCTCCTCAGCACAATGAATTGCGTATCATTGGCATCCAACTCCTCGAGCCGTTAACCTTAGAGTTATTCACGGGAATGAATCGTCTTGCTCCATTGACTCAAGCGTAATCTTTATGCTTCCCAGAAAGACGCGGAGCTTTGCTTGCACGAAGACAGGGCAAGGATCGTTGCTAAGCCACGCCTTGAATTTTCCACTCCAACCTGCCGTGCCTTCGAAGAGAATTTCGCCCTCCAATAGACGCGCACGAACGTCACGACCCAGGGCTTTTACGCGAACATCGTCGAAACGCTCTAAAAGCCTCAGATCAACGGGCCCGTAGGTGGTCTCGTAGAAGGAGTAGAATCGGCCTTGTTGGAGTTGGATTTTCCCTCTGCGGATATTATGGATCGCTGAGAGCCCGTCATAAGTTGCTCCCAATAGCGTGATGGTGTCTAGTCGCGCTTCCCCTGAAGGCTCAGCATCGAACAACCTTCGAATGAGCAGGGAATCCTGATAGTCGAAGGAATAGACGGACCTTACTGTGTCACCATGGGAGAGCTCAGTCACGCTGCACCGTCTCGGATAACCATCTTCGGCACATTCGCTTTCATACACGCCAAAAAACCTGGCAAAAAAGACGGCAGGTTTGGAACGTACAATAGCCCGAACGGTATAAGAGACTTCGTCGGCCCGGCGTTCGCTACTTGTCTGAAGAATGATCGTACCGATGCGAAATGGGCCGTACGAAATCTTGTAGGTCAGCGTCTCTCTGGCGAGGACCGGGGAAGCACCGGCAAACAGAAGCAAGGCGACGCCCCAAATCTGTTTGTTTCTCGTTCCGGTCAAAACGAGTACTTCACCTGGCAATAGACCATATCGTTCTCGTTGAACTGACCGAACTGGGTTGATGTATCCCCTGCGAGGAGCATGCTGCCAAGAGTCATCTCCAGCCCGTCCACCGGGGCATAGGTTACTTGTGGCCCTCCGAAATACGCTGAGCGACCTTCGATGTCATGCACGTCAGCAACTTCAGCAGCGACAGCCAGACGAACTTTCAGCTCGTCTCGTAGAAAGGACTGTTCGATGGCGAGCATGAGGTAGTCTTCCAGGTTGTCGGTTCCCCTGTCGGTGAAGAAGCCATGCATGCACTGTGCGTTCACATAGAGACCATTGCTGAACGTGTAGTCGCCGCCAATGACGAACTTCACATAGGCTTCGTCGTCCAGGGCAAGCTCGTCCTGATCCCCGGCGGGAGAAATAATGTCTGTGTAGACTCTCTCTTCTGGGAAAAACACGGCCCCCTCAGCCCATACGCCGATATCGCCGACGGCTCCGGCCATATCCACACCCATGATCTGTTGGCAGGGATACTCGAGCGTCAGCTCTACATCCGTCGTCCCGAGAGTATCGACCGGGATCAGTTCTGCTTGTGTCGGAATGGGCCACTCATCGTGGCCATATACGTAAGAGAACGACCAGTCGTACTCCAACAGCGTTTTTTTGATCCGAATCCCAAACGTCGAGGCATCCTGCGGACGGTTATCAGGAAGCGCGACAACGTCCCCAAGAGTGCCTAATGTCAACTCCGGTGGGAGCGGGAAGGTCGGAGGCACATCCCAGCTCGAAGGAAATGACCGAGCCGGCGTGAATCCGGGGATACCCACGGTTGTAACCGTGAAATCGCCGGGGTAGTAGTCCAGACGCAGGGCGAGCGTCGGGATTTTCTGGGCAAAATCAAGGATATCCCCAAAGTCGTCGGGGTTCAGGTTGTCGATCACGTTCAACTCGTCGGCCGTGCCCCATACGATCCGTTGCTTGCCGATTCGCAGATCCACGTTCTCCAGAATCAAGCCGTATATATCTGCATAGGCTTCGTACAGCTCATGGCGCCAGGGCTGAATCAGATCACTATCATTGAAGTCGGTAGATGTTTGCACCTCGGACAGGGAGAAGTAGCGGATCCGCGACTCGGCATGAAAAACAACCTGCGGGGATCTCGCGTCCAGCTTCAGAGTGAGGCGTGTTTCATTTCGTGTATAGCCATCCATCCCGCCGGGACGCCAGCGGGTATCAGTCTCAAAACTCCCTCCGAGCTCTGGTTCGACTCCCTGGGACGGAGCCCATGGCATCAGCCCCAGGAAGCCTACGAGAAGGAAAATCGATAGGCTTCTCGCACTGGGCATCGTTCTGTTCATTCTCCCTTGGATCCTCAGAAACGCTTTAGATAGCGTTGCGTGAACCGTTTATCCGGAAGCTCCTGGTCGTGAACAACGTTGTCCAACTCCATGACGGTCTTGTGGTTCTCTTGGACATCTTCCATCTCGAGGTGGGTCGGCGTGAGGTATCCTTCGATTCGCTGCACATTGGTCTGGGTCAGAATCTTGAGGAGGTTTGCCGATGAATCATAGAATTCCACTTTATCTGGAAGCATGGTCTTTCTATTGACCCACATGACCAGGTGGCTATAGTCGATCTCTGAGTCCGGCTTTGGAGCCAGTTTCAGAACATAGTGCTGGTCCGTCTCGTCTTCGATCGTTGGGGTGTACTTTTCGACATAGTCACTCTGAGCCATGTCGTCGTACGTGAAGTCCGTACCCATGAAGTTCTCGTTTTTCACATGCGAAGCGATACGCCGGATCTTTGCGAATGCAGGCATATACAGATACATCACATCATCTTCCAGCACGAGCAGTCCTACCCCTCGGACATCGGCGGGCGACAGGAAGCGGATCAGCTTCTTGTCTGATCCCTTCTGCAGGATGGTAAGTTCGCGCGTTTTTGTGTTTCCTTTGGCATCAATCAGTTCCATCGCCAGATTGGCTTCCCTGTCGACAGGGGCGTTCAACGTATCCTCGACCGCCTGGAGAATTTGAACGGGATCGGATGCAGAGGCCAAGGTTGCACCACCGCCGAGTAGAAGCAAGACGAGCAGACATGATTTCCGGTACATGGACATGTTTCTCCTTTCCACATAGAGTGTAAGAGATCCCATAGAGACATTTTGATGACTTGTTCACTTGTGTTGACAAACCCTCTGGAGTTCGGGGAATCGCTCTCACAGTTCCATCTCATAGATTCGATATTTCTTGTAGATTTCCCCCCCGAGGGAGGCGTCGAAGCTGTTTATTTCGTCGTTGTCTTCGAGGTTCCAAGAAAGCTCGCCGCTTTGAAACCCATGGCGTATGGCCGCCTTCTCGGTCTCGTAGTAGAGGACCGCGTGGAGACCGGCATTGCGGTATTCCTTCAAGACCCCGAAGACCAGAGCGCGCAGGGCAGTAATCCTCCTCCTGTAGTATATGAATTTGGCGAGCCCAATCACCCCAAGCGACCCATTCAGGTGTTTCAGCACCTGGTTGTAGTCGGGAATGGAGATGCTCACTCCCACCGGTTCCCCTTTGATCTCGGCGAAAAGAACGAGGTCCGGAACAGCGAGAGGCTTGAACAGTTTGACCATTTCGTCCATTTCCGCATCAGTCATGGGCACGGAACCCCAATTGTCTTCCCACGCTTCGTTGTAGATCTTCTTGATGATTCTGACTTCATCGGCCAATTTCTTCATATTCATGGGCCGAACCGTGACGCCGGTCCTTTTGCGGATCACCTTGACGACTCGCTCAAAACGCTCGGGGATCCCCTTTGTATTGTCTTTATAGAACGCGTACAGGTCTTTGACTTTCCGAAATCCAAGCGTTTCCATGAGATCCAAATAGTAGGGCGGATTGTAGGGCATCATGATCATGGGCGACGAATCGAAACCTTCCAACAGGAATCCGCATCCTGCATTCATGGAGGGATTCAATGGGCCCCGCAGTCGTTCCATGCCCTGCTTCTTCGCCCAATTCTTGACTGTGTCCATCAATAGCGTGGCTACTTCGACATCGTTGGTCGATTCGAAGAACCCAAACATGCCGGTTTTTTCGTGGTGGTACTGATTATGATTGTGATCAACGATCCCCGCGACTCTTCCATAGACTCCTGAAACATCAACACAAAGGAAGCGCTCGATCTCCGCATGCTCTAGGAATGGATTGCTTTCGCGATGAAAGAGCTTTTTCGTCTCCTTCCGAAGCGGGGGAACCCAATACGGATCGTCGCGATAGAGCGGAAACGGAAAATCGACGAAGGCCTCGGAATCTCGTTTCGTTCTTACACGTATGATTCTCATGACGATTCTCCAATTGATTTCTGCCGTTTGTCCGGATTGAGAGTTTTTATCACCAACCGCGCTTTCCCATTCACTATGCGCTGCATTCCTTCAGCCATGCGATCAAACTCGCCGATGAATCGAGCCCGCGTTGTCAGAACGAGAGCGGGCAGCAGAGTGATGGACGCGAGAGCGCTCACGACCATGGTAACGGCCACCAGGTAGCCAAATCGCTGCATGGGAACGATGTTGCCGAGAATCAACACCAGGAAGCCCATCATCACCGAGGCAGCATTGATGAGAATGGCCCTGCCCGTTGTCCGCAAGGTGATGTGGAGTGCCGCCTTCTCGGATTGCCCTTGCTGGAACTCTCGCTGGAATCGGGTAAGGAAATGGATGGTATAGTCAATCCCGATACCCACCGCCACGCTCCCAATCATAACGCTGACAGCATCCAACGGGACGTTGATAGCGACCATCAGCACGAAGTTGAACATGATCGTGACTGCAATGGGAACCAGGGCGATCAGCCCGCCCGTGATCGAACGGAATCTGAATCCCAGGAGCAGAAACACGAGCGTGAAAGCCACGAGGAGGCTGAGCGCCTGGCTCTTCAGGATACTCAAGTCTAGCTTCTTGAAGATGATCGGCATTCCGCTTTGGGTGACTGACAAGCTTGTGGCGCCGGCAGAGGGAATCTGGAAAGTGGCGCGAGGAGGGATGGCATCGGCGGGCACGCCAGCGTGATCTTGAACAAGGCACCAGATATCCCCGTACACGTCACGACGAAAGGCCTGGAGATTCTCCTCTGGTACGTCGCCCGCAGACTCTACGATCTCCTCCGTCAGCCGGCTGACCACCATCTTGTAACGCTCTTCCTGGATGAGGCTGGTAAGCGCGGAAGCCGCGAAGTCAACTGCCTCTGGGTCGGAGGCGTAGAAACTGGCGGGGATGACTCGCCTCAATAAGTCCCTGATCTCGTTTTCGGTGGGCGTTTGCTCCATCGAGAGTTTTGTCAGGGCCGCGACCACATCCTGAACGACTGCCTCGGATGTGATGACCAGGTCTGCCTCGTCGCTCTGGAAGTAGGCATCGAGGATTCCACTCATGATCGTGGCCTGCTCTCGATCGAACGACAGCGATGACGGCGAGCCCGTAGTTCTCAGCAACGCCGGAATGTACTCTGGAGGGAATTCCGCCCCATAATGACTGGCGTCAAAGGCGATCATCCTGGCCGTCTCGGCGGCATGGCGCTCAAGGATGTCCGCACGGATCGAATCATCCAGCGCGGACAGCCGCACATGTACTAGATCAGCAGACATTTCTTCGCTGAGGTATCGACTGATACTGTCTACCACGGCAATCACCTTGGAGGTGTTGACCGTTCCCATCTTGGCTTGGATCAGCGCCTGGGTATCGTTCTCAGCAACCAGTTGCTCCATCACCTTGTTGCCTTCGATGAAGAACCACAGATTGCCCACACCCTCTCTAGTGTCAGGGATCGTGCGCCGATCGTTCAGCTGTTCGTTCAGCTCCGCGATAAGGTCGGCGACGGACTGGGGGTCGTTTACATCCGGCAGGGTACGCAGGTACTTCTCCAGCATGTACATCTGCTTGAGGATCAAAGGATCCTTGATATCGCCATCCACCAGAATCTGGATCGGGACGGAGCCGCCGAAATCGGCTTCCATCATGTCTTCCGCCATCCGTATCTCGCTGTCGTGCTTGAAGTACTCCACCATGTTCACTTCACGGCGTAACCGGGGGATGGCGATCGCCGCAGCAATCAGCAAGACGACGCCGCCCGCCAAGATCAGACGCTCATGTGCCAGGACGAGGTCGGCCAGCTTGTCCATTATTCCGTTCCCAGAGCTCGCAACAGGTCCTTTCCTTGCTCGTCTTGGTCTCGGAGGGGATAGCCAGGACAGGACAATGGGAATGAAAACCAGCGATAGCAGAGTGGCCAGGAAGACACCCAGCGAGGCGAACACTCCGAACAACTGGATTATGGTCAGGTAGGAAAAAAGAAACGCCAGAAAACCGATCAGCGTTGTCACCCCGGCCATGACGACGGGAAGAGCTACTTTTGACATCGCCTGCCTCATCATCGCTTCGCGTGAAATCCCTTCTCCAGCCTCGCTTTCCTCCAGGTACTTATTGAAAATGTGAATGCCGTACGCGCTGCCCACCGCGATCAACAATACCGGTATGGCAGCGGAGGCGATGGTCAATTCGACACCTATCCAGCTCATCAATCCAAGCGTCCAGATGGTGCTGATGAGCACAGTGCCCAAGGGAAGAAGCACGGCGCGTTTTCTGCGAAAACTGGCGTAGAGGACCACACTTACCAGCAGAGTGACAAGAGGTACAAGCCGGGCAAGATCCTGTGTGATGATATCTGTCAGGAAAACCATCTGGAAGGCAACCCCGGCATAGTAGACCTTTTCATTTCCCTGGGTTGCCTTGACAATGGCCTTCATCTTCTCCGCCACGTCGGTCTTGCTCGCTCCCTCGCGAATCCTGACGATCACCAGGGCAATGTTCCCGTTCTCAGAGACCAGACTGCCACGGTACATCTCCTTAGACAGGGTGTAGTCACGCAAGACATCGAGTTCCTGAGGATTCTGTGGAATGCGGGCCCTTCGGATCAGTTTTCCCACCTCGATCCCTCCGGGTATCTTCCGGATATCGAGAATGTCGGTCAGACTCAGGACTTGGCTGACCTCCGGAAGAGCCTGGAACCGCATGGTAAGGGTGTCGATCCTGGCCAGTGTGCGTGAGTTGAAAATGTTGTCCGTTTCCAGGGCTACCATGGCCAGCGAATTCCCGCCGAACCTCTCTCCGACCTCCCGGAAGCTGATGACCAGGGGATCGTCCTGCGGGAGATAGTTCAGGATTTCACTGTCGATCTTCAGCGTGGTCAACTGGTACGCAAAAAAGGCTGTCAACAAAACGACTCCGGCCATTATCACTAGCCGAAGCCGGAGCAAATAGTCCATCCACCTCACTACTAACTCTCCTTGGTCTTAATAGACAATATTAGTTCTTTCGTTCATGACAGGAAAAAATCAACGTGTCTCAACGCCGCGGAAAAGAACATTCAGGAGCACATCGATCCCCTCTTCCAACTCCATGGGACTCGTTTCAACCATCCAGGACATCTCGAGACCCTTTACAGCCATGACAATGGCGTATGCGGTCAGCTCGGGCGCATCCACTTCCAATTCACCTCGCTCCACGCCATCGGTGAGGATTTCGTGGACAATCTTCTGCTCATCGAGGAAATACTTCTCCCGCACTCCGGAAATCATGGGCCAGTGCTCATCCACTGTCTCCTGCGTCACCCGGTGAAGATTCGCCAGTTCGTGGATCTTCTCGGCCTTCGTCAGCAGATAGGCTCTCATCTTGGCCTTAGAAGACTCAGCTCCTGAGACCGCATCTCGAACCGCCCTCACCAGACTCCTGCTTTCTTTGTCAACGATCTCCCTGAACAGCGACTCTTTGTCAGAGAAATGCTTGTAGAAGGTGCCCTTTGCAATGTGCGCCGAGCGGATGATCTCTTCCACCGTGGTCTTTCGGAGCCCAAAACGCGCGAAGAGACGTTGGGCGGATGACAAGATAAGCTCTCGTTTATTCCTTCTCGTAGGGCCTTCCGGATAATCCATGTGTTGAGCCTTTCCCATTCCCAAGGAGCCATGCTGTATATCCGTCAATCGTTTCGACCGCTTTCAAGCAAGAACCCTGAGTGAACGAATTGACGAATTTCGTGCAAAACTACACGAGTATCACTGCCGTGTCAAGCCCCCTTGTCTCCCATCCGCAATTAGCCTTCCCAAGTGATCGTGTGGAATCCCAGCGATTCGTAATTCCCGCACCCGGCACATCATTCCTCCAAATTCCATGGCTCGCAATGTCTCCCGGGAGCAAGTGGCAGCACTTCTCACCGGCTTTCGAAGCGAAACCGCCGAGATGGCTCTGAATGCGAGGCTTGCGACCGAGGACACCGCAGGCGCATCCTCTGCGATACGTCGAGGAGGCCGACGGAGCGTAACGAAGTAGACAGTGCCATATCGGCGGTTGCAGCCGAGAGCTGGTGAGAAGTTCGGGTTAGTGCCGCCACCCGCCGAGCGGGGCCATTCATGGAAGAGACTTGGCTCGGACTCGACGAAGCTCCCGTCAAGGCTCCCGATTAAGTTCGGGAGGGAGTTTCGGGTCAAGGATGGGCCAATTGGTGAGCGGGAATCGTCGAAGATTCGTAACGGCGTGATGATATGCGATAAGTCATGATGAGGATCACAAGAACTCGATACCGAACTACGAGGTCTGAGAATCGCTGCATGAGTACCTCCGAACCATCGGACTAAATTCGTTCTCTAGTGCGGGCAGAGCGTAAAGAAAACAGCCCTGTCCCTTCCGTCTCCATGAGGATGAGCCGGCTCTCCGTCGCTCCCTCGGCCAAGACCCCTGAAAATCATGCCCGCCTCATTGTCCGTTCCCATGCGAAGCGATCTTCCGCGCCTCTCGCACCCTCTTCAAGATCGCCTCAAGTGTCGTGCTTTCTCCCCGGACGGAAGATTGAATGTACTCTCTCGCGCTGGGTCCCAGCTGCTCCGCAGCATCATGTGCCCCCTCAAGTACCCGCCGCAGCCGCTCGACAAGCAATTGGTCGTCATCATGCTTGGGCTCCAGTACCTCAGGCGCTGCATCAAATGTTGACTCAATCGCGCGGACCTCCTCATCCATCGCGCCTCCGATAGCCCCCCTGACGACGGCTACCACACTCTCCCGGCCGGCCGCACCGGCTTTCTCCAGGAGCTGCACAGTACAAACAACAGCCCTACTCGTGATTTCATACAACCCCTCGTTTCGCCCTTTACTCTCATGAGCTGCGGTGGCCACCGCCTTGCGCACCGCCCCCTCCACTTGCGCGGCACCGTGGGCTCCCCGTATCCTTGCCGCTTGCAGGCGTTTCTCGATGTCTTGCCCCAACTCTTGGAGAGCAGTGGAGACGTTGTCGCGAGATGCCGAAGCGGAAGCAGTCAGCTTCTTGCGGATGCCCGTCCAGGCGTGCTGAATCTGGCGGGACAGCTTGCCTGTGACTCCGCTCGGGTCGTAGGCCTTCAACAGGGCATAGAGTATGATGGGGTTGAATCCTGGGGGGCCATACGCCAGGTAACGACTCTCCCACGACGTCGGGCCGAATTGCTTCTTGAATTCGTAGATAGGTTTGAATCGATGGAAAGACCCCAGACGACCGTAGGCCAAGTCAAGTGCCCGTCTGATGATGAGACTTTCGGTCGGATCCTCTACATGCTGATTCGCGAGCGGCGCAGTACCTAATGTCGCCATCTCGTATCCCTGTTCCCTCAGGAGTCGAAATGACTCTGAAATCAGAAGCTGGCTAGTCCCGCTGAGAGGCCTCTCTTTTCGTCTCATGAGATCGAAGTAGATGCCATTCCTCGCGTAGATTGGGGTGCATACCACAAAGGCCTCAACTTGATCGTCGAGCAACGATAGAAAGTACTTCCGTTCTCCTGGGTCTGAGAGACTCGGTCCACCGAGAAGAAACGCGAACTCACCGGAACCCTTGAGCTTTTCCCAAGTGGCGGAGAGTTCCTCCATCTG
>JAUXFG010000036.1 GCA_030620115.1 Candidatus Fermentibacterota bacterium | reverse complement strand
TGGCGGACAGGATGGATGTCAACAAAGTGCTTCAGATCATGGAAAAGCGTCTCCACTTCCTGGAGATTCTTGTAGGAGGCCACCACTTTCTCTGGGGGCAGATCCTGCCGGCTAGTGGTCAACACAAAGACGCCATCGTAGAGTTTCGCTTCAGCCAGAGCCTTCCCGTCCATCTCGTATCCGGTTGGCTCCTTCTCCATTTTCCCCCCAGTCCACCTGAAGAAGCGTCGGTAGCGTCGCTTGTGCTCCTCAAAGAGTTTCTCTAACCGTACCAACAGGTTCTCCCGCTTGCCATTGAACAGATCCTCGATCTGCTTCGTCAGTTTCTGAAGCTTCTCTGTGCGTTGCCGTTCGCTCAGCTCCGCGCGTTTCGGGTTCCGTGCACACACCAAGCGGATCGTCTCTTCATAACGCCCCCGATACTTACTCATCAGCCTTCCTATCTTCTGACGCTTCTTCCTGTCACGCACCCCAAGCTGTCCCAACTCCTCTCGCAGATCCGAAACGCTCAATTCGCTCCCTTTGTCTGCTGCCTTGATGATCTCGCACAGACCGCTCCACCATCCGCTTCGGCGTTGATCTTGATCTATCTCCAGGATCAGTGCGATCTTCCAGATCAGAAAGTCCTTCACCTCGATCCGCCGTTCAGCAATCTGCAGCCCTCGCCACTCCATGGCTTCCGCACCGAACAAATCGGCATCCTCCAGCACCATGGACATCATTTCATCCTGACGAGCCTTCACCCCCATTATGTAATCATAGCCGTTGGTCTGAAGCTGATCCAGGTTCAGTCGGCTGATCATACCCCGATCTCCCACAAAGATCGTTTGCTCTATCCCGTACTCCCGGCGCAGGTCCCGTACCACCTCGCTCACCGTGCTCTGGTCTTGCCGGTTTCCTTGGAACACATAGTGCTTCAGAGGATAGCCCTCATACGAGGTGACCACTCCGATCACCACTTGCTTTTTGTCCGGTCGCATGTCTCGGCTGAACCCGTTGTCCGCCAGAGGACAGCTTCCTCCATAGAAGAAGGTCGAGGTGATGTCGTAGAACGTCAACCGCACGTTCACGCTGAACAGATTACGCAGATGCTCGTATATCGCCTTCTCGATCCGTTCCTTTGCTTTGAGCAGGTAGTCCATGCTGCGGTAGAAGTATTCCACCTCCCGTGACAACTCGGCATAACCCTCAAGGGCTGCGTAGCAGGTGGTATCCATCCACCGGCTCGTGGCCAACTTGCTCAGCGGATTCACACATCGGTTGACCACCATCATTTCCACGTATTTGGCCACGTCCATACTGACTCGGCTCGTTCCCCGCTTCACATTCTGATCCACTATCTGATCCAACTTCAAACGCTGCCACAAACTGCGCCATAGAAGGATGCTCCCGTGCTCAAGCGAACAGAGGATTTCCACTTGATCGCTCAGGCCATACTCCTCGATCTCGAACAGTCGGATCAGTCCATCTATGAGGTTCTTGATGCTGGTTTTAGAGAAATGATCAACGTTGCCGAGCGAAGCGAGGTCCTTGGTCGTGGAGCGGCCCTTGCTGTCACGAAATGATTCACTGATCACCAAGTACTCGTAGCTGCGATCCTTGCGATTGGTTTTCTTGACGCGAGGGAACATGGTGGAAGATCCTTTCCCTGAGACAAATCAGCTCGTCACCACAAACGATAACAGAGAGAGCAAGACATGTCAAGCGAAAGGATCGCGAGGAGGCGAAATAGTTTCCACCACGGCTTTCGGAGATATTTGAGACAAGAGTCTTGATTTTTCAAGGGCTTACGCCGAGTTCAGGGCCTATTTTGGCCCTGAACTGTGTAATTGGAGGTTCATCATTGGAATGTTCCTGCTCTCGCTCTCATCTCGTCCTGCCCCATCCGGGCGTTGCACCATCGGTCAGCACATCTTCGACGCCGTATGCTTTCTCACTGAACCTTTGGAACCCCGGCAACGCTTAACCAGTGAGATAGCTGGGATTGCCAAGTGACGTAAAACGAAATGCGTCGCGATGGGCGGCCTCAACCAACCGCTTAGTGGGCGCGACTTTACCAACATGTTGGTAAAGTCGGAGGACAGAATCTTGGAGTGCGGCCGCACGAGGCCGCTTTCAGATTCCGCGACGTGTCGCGGAAAAACAAAGCGGCGACATGTCGCCGCACTCCATATGGCTGACCTCTGACCTCTGTCTTCTGACCTCTCCGACGCGAAGCGGCGGCTCTTCTTCCGAGCAAAGTCTCGGAAGAAGCATAAGGGCTTACGGAAGAATGAGTTAAGAGTCCTGGAGGCCAGATTTGCACCATATTCGGCCGACCAGAAGGAGCGAGACCGGAGGCGTAGTCAGAGCTACGTCGAGCCCCGCGCAGTACGCGGGATTCGGGAGCGATGATCGGTCCGAAGATGGGGAGTCAAAATGATAAGCTGTTCTTGCACAAGCCATAGGGAGAAAGATCATGTCTGATCAGACCATGCCCTCGAAAAGAGAGCGATGTTTTTCGGCGCTCTGCCGGAAGAAAGCACTTCTCTTGGCTCTTCTTACGCATCTGTTCATCCTGGCTGCGGTGCCAACCTACACCGTCAGGATCACGTCCAGACCAGCACCGGAACCGATACCAATGCCAGAGCTCTTTGACCCTGAACTCCCTCCGAAGAAGCCAGAACCCATTCCGCGGCCTATGATACCAGTGGAGGCGGAAGACGACGAGCAAGTCCCGCCGGACAACACTATCGCATCCACGTTGCTCGACCCGGATAGGGAAGTTCTGGAGGCGCCTGTCAAGCTATTCCCTGCTCCTGGAGTTTATACACCTCACGACACCAAACCAGAGATTATCAAGTATAGGAATCCGGAATATCCCCGTCTTGCAGTGGCAGCCGAGATCCAAGGTCGCGTACGCGCGCATCTCTTCGTGGATACCGACGGCAGAGTGAAAGAGGTAAGGATCATCTCGGGCCACGACGTTTTTTTTGATTCGGTAAGAGAAGCGGCCTCGCGCATGCTATTCAGACCGGCCTCGTTCCGCCACAAGAAAGTTGGCGTCTGGGTATCCATGGTCTTCAGCTTTTCTCTGGATTAGTGAGCCCGCATCCCTCACAGTGACCATGACGTCTTTGTGTTGTCCAACTCCACAAAACAACAACCAAAAGAGGGGAGTCCGAGAACGGACTCCCCCTTGGCTGGTACGCCCGGCGCGATTCGAACGCGCGACCTTCTGCTCCGGAGGCAGACGCTCTATCCAGCTGAGCTACGGGCGCTCTCCGTCGCTCTTTTTCCTAACCCGAATTTCTCACCAACTGTCGGTCACAACCGCCCATATGGCAGCGCCTGCTTTCCGCCAGCTGGCGGACTCCGTCGGCCTTCTCGATCCGCCAGCTGGCGGACAGGGGATACGCCTTCGAGGTCTTCAGTCGCAAGCCTCGCATTCAGAACCATTTCGGCGGTTTCGCTTCGAGAGCCCGTGAGAAGTCCGGGCTAACGTAGCAATGGAACTCAAATGCAGGAAAGGGCGAGGATCTCTCAAATGACCCTCGCCCCAAACCAGCTGCTATCTTAGCTTCTTCTTATGCCTATTCGCCCTGCGCCTTTTCTTCCTCTTGTGGGTAGCAATCTTGTGGCGTTTGCGCTTCTTCCCACTGGGCATCTATCCGGCGACCCTATCCTTGAGCGCTTTGGAGGGCCTAAAGGCGGGCACGACGCGCGCGGGAACCCTGACTGGTTCGCCGGTCTTGGGGTTGCGCGCAATCCGCTCATTACGTTGCCTCGTTAGGAAACTCCCGAAGCCGCGAACTTCAACCGTCTCACCGCCCGCAAGGGCCTCGGATACGATTTCGAACAGCGAATCGGCAACAGTCGTGGTCTCCTTCCTGGTAAGGCCGGTGGCCTTGCTCAGGGCATCAACCATTTCGGTCTTGGTCATAGTGACTCTCCTCTCCGTATGTGTGTCACAACGTCACGGCGCCGATGGGACCAATACTGATACGATATGGGGCCAGATTAACGGACCCAATGCACCAAATGTCAAGTCCCTCCGGCACTTACCGCACTATCATCACTGATTTCGTGGCTCGTTGCCCCTCCAAAGACAGCAATTCTCTGACTTGATGCATCCCGTCTTCATCGAACCACCCGCTAAGCAGCCTCAAATGGCGAACGATACGCCGTTCTCCTTCTCCAGCCTCGATCCGCACCTCAAAGCTGCCAATCTCGGTCTCCCGCACAGAGCCCTCCTCAGGGCAAAGAACTGACCAGGAGTCGGCTTTTTTCAGCCGGAGATCACAGGTCAGGTCCACAGGAAGAGGAACCAAGACGGGGACTCGCGCCGGTGCCCTGAATACCGTGGCCCGAGGGGGTACCCAAGCGCTCCCGAATAGCTTCTCGAGCTCTCCATGGATCTCGAATGTATCCTTGAGACGAAGACCTCCGTTGAAGGCGTAGACCGCTCCTCCTCGCCACAGCCCCTGGACCTGAAATTCGAGATCATCGGGGTCCTCTAGCGCCGAAGCGATTCGTTTCTTGAGCCATTTCTCCGGCGCGCCCCCGCGAGCCCCAGCCGGTATCAATGCGGCCGAGAGCCTGATCTCTCCTCGGAAAACAAGGCTGTCCTCTCCCTCAGCTCTTGCGCGGACCACCACATGGCCAGTGCACGGGCCGATGCCTGGATCAAGAACCGGCTCCGCCTCCCTGGGGATCAGAGGCAAGAAGGAGAAGGGCCCATGCCTCTCGGGCCATTTCCTCACTCCATTTTCGGTCAGCCAGAGGGGTTCCTGCCCGGTGATCAGCACCACAGGATCGGGGAGCAGCTCGATCAGAGGGAGGGTTTCCTTGGAGACCGGTGGTCCCAGAAGACAAACCGTTGCAGCGAAGCCCGCTCTTCTCGCCAACAATGCCACAAGGGCCGAATGCTCCCAGGGCTCCGCATGCCCGGTTTCCATCAACCTGGCATAAGGCCGGCATATCCAGAATCGCCGATCCGGCGCCGGAACCTCGTCCACGAAATCATCAACCACGTCGAGGACCGCTTCCAGACTGTCAAGCCTTGATACGGCATCGGCTATGGATGTGGAAAGGCTATCCATGAACTCATCAGGCAAGAGACTGTCCTGACAAAGCGTCGAGTGGCTCCACGCAGAAAGCGCCTCCCACGATGGGCACGTCGTCAGAAGCAGCCGCGGAACCACGGTAGACGCGCGTGGCCCCGCTCCCCGCGTTGGATAGGCGGGAAGATCCTTGAACACCCACCAGATGGCGGTACTGTCCTGCCCCGGTTTGCCTCCCTCGAGGTTGAGGAGCTGCCATGACAACGAAGCACCTGATCTGTTTTCCACTCGAACGGTTCGTTGCAGCACCGGGTGAATCTGCCCCACCGCAACTTCCATCTCCCACCAGGGAAACGACGCAGCGGAGTCTTCAACCACATACACCAGTTCGATCTCCGTCTCCTCCTCCACTCCGGGAGGGCTGACCACCAACTCCCGAAATCCCACGAAGTCAGGCGCCTTCCCATAGCCATCAGGAGTCACAGGATTGAAGGCATGCGGCTCCGCCTCGATCACGGCGCCATCAGAACTCGTGGTCTTGCATGAGAGAATATGGATCCTCTGCAATGGAGCAAAGAATGGGATACGTACATCGGAGAAATCTTCCCGTCCTTCAAGCGTCAACGGCATGGATACGACCCGCTCCCAGACCATGGCCTTGGCATCGGGCAAAATCGTGATCCTGGTCTCATGTTCGAGCACCACCACGTCGTCGTAGGGAAATCGCTCGACAAAATCACCGCTCGTCAATAGGATGAGCGCAAGAATCGTCAGCTGTGCGGGCATGTCATCGCCCCCTTCCCGTCTGGCAGATCAAGACCTCTTCGGCCAGATCCTCCAGCTTGGTCGATGCATCGTGCATGATCTTGAACGCTTCAGGTTCGAGAGAGCGATCCTTCAATCTTGCCTCGACCTGAGTATGGAGTTTCGATTCTCTGGCTTCCATCCGTGCCGACAGCAATACCTTCCCCTCATCAATGTCCACCACGGAGGTGTCGGCATGGAGGAACCGGAAGCCCTTCGGCAGTCTCACTTCACCGCTGCACTCTTCCCATCGCGTTCTCCAAATGAGCGCCGGATTCTCTCGCTCGGCTCGGGAACCGAAGATCGCAATCGAAGCAAATCGTGCCCCATAGGCAAGGATGGAGAGCATCGGAGAAACAAAGGCCATCTTCTCCTCTGACATCAGCGCGTATCCCGGCACCCTGAAGGTCACCGCCAGGGAGAGCTTCTTCGACATGTCTTCCGGATCGGGATATTCCGCCTTTTCCACAACGACCGAAGAGCCTAGTCCTTTCAGATAGTAGGCAAAGAGCGCCTTCCTCTCCGGGCCGGTTCGATAGATGAGACGACGCCGGAGCCTTGTCTCATACGCACCAAATGGCTCCATGCGGAATGTGCCGGAGAGCTCGCCATCCTTGGACAAGCGCGTCTTGAGCTCTATCTGCATGCGGTTATCGTCGACGAACAGCGGCTGCTGCATCAGCACACCACCCTCCGGGGACCCTATGACATAGTGCTGGTGGCCTTCCGATCGAGACCAAGGATACCGTGAGTACGCGCACCACGTAGGGTCCAGCGTAAAAAAGGAACCGTCATCCTGTCGGACCGCCACCACACAATGATTGAACTGATCAGCCGGCACATCTTCGACTCTGGCTCCAGCCATGGTCAGAGCGGGGTAGACCTCGTAGCCCGCAGCCCGAAGCATAGCGATGAGCATTCCGGCGAAATCCTTGCACACACCGGATCGCTCGGTGAAAATCATGTCCGCAGGGTGGATGGTGTACCCTTCCCCCTCCCCCATCGAAAGACCTGAGTATCGAATATGCGTGGCCACCCACTGCTGCAGGGCCAAGAATTTCTCCTTGTCGTTGTCAAGACCCTTGGTGATTTCGTTGGTCTTTTCTCGGATTTCTTCGGTGAGGGCAAACACTGGTTCATTGGTCTCATTGAACCACCGGGCTCGCGCAGGCCAGTCCTCAAGCGTGGAAAGCACCACTTTGGGAAGGAAGTCAGAATCATCTGCGGAGTAGGGTTCATGTGCAACAGGCGCAATGTCCTCCATACGCCAGATATACTCGATCATATCACCCTTGAATCTGAGCGCGCTCTCTATCTCGCCATTGTATTCCCTGAACTGGATCGGCTTATGCCGGGGCAGGTATGCAGTATATACTTTTCGCACCACTGGCCGCTCTTCACCGAACAACACCACATCGTAGAACGATCCCTTCTGAGGAGGAACAAACCTCTCACCCAAACCCGGCCCGTCCAAGTAGGCGATCTGGAAGCCCACCCGATAGGAGGTGAACTCCACCATGTCGCCGACTCGGACATCTCCTACGAGATACAGCCTCATTCTGCCGCCCCAGTATATCGAGTGTGCGGGTGCTTCCACATCGACATATTGGGCAACTGGAACGGAAACCACACTGTCGGCCCGGTGAATTCGAAGGCTCGTCATCTGGTTGTCATTCGCCCTGGGATCGTAGTCAAGGCGAAGAACCCGCATGGCCTTGGCTGCGCCCTCGTCATAGAGCTTCACCAGAACATGGCGATCATAGTGGCTTCTCCCGTTCTCTTCCACTCTGACCACCGTACTGTCAAACAGAACAACCGCCCCTGCATCGGTGGCGGCAGCCAGGCTATCAGCCCGCCCCACGAGAGCTTCCTCGAAACACGGGGGCTCAGCAGAGCCGACTGTCATCAACAAAATCAAGAATGTAAGCTGCATAGGAACCGCCTTTCTTGCGAGTATGTCCTCGAACTTCTAACACTAGCGAAGCTGCGCCTCAAACCGACGAGTGATGATGCCGTAGCTCATTGATCGAGGCGCAGCGATACTGGTTGCTGGATGGAACCCGGAGTCGTCCCGTTCTCCTTCCAGCATCAATCATCCAGCATCACCTCGCAGCTAACCCACAAACGTCGTTGCAAAACTCGACTCGTTTGTGAAGTTTCCAACCTGTTGAAGACGGCTAGAGGGCAGGATGCCACCCCTGTCGTTCTGAGCGACCACAAGGAGTGAAGGATCTCTCCTGCATCCTTCCTCCATCATCTGTACGCTGCACGCTGAACGCTTCCTTCTCCCCTCCCCCCAGATTCTTCGGTCGCTCCGCTCCCTCAGAATGACACGTGTGCAGAGACGCCAAATACTATCCACCCCTGTTATTCTGAGCGACGACAGGAAGCGAAGAATCTATCCTTCCTCTTCGTTCTGTCATCTGAACGCTGAACGCTCTCTTCTCCCATCCCCCCCACCGAGATTCTTCGGTCGCTGCGCTCCCTCAGAATGACAGTGCATGGGGTGTTGAATCGTGGGAATGCGTGTCATTCCAAGGGGGCATGGCAAGCATCGGAGTTTGAGCCATTCTCCGACCTGAATCCCGCTTTCAGCGGGAGAATCTGAAACCCCTGAGCGGCCACTCTTCATCCTCGTCACCTACCTATTGCCGCCTATCTGCGCAATGAGCGATTGTGCCGCTTCGCGCCGTGCGGTGTTTTGGGCATAACGCACTACCGCCTCGAGGTGAGGCAATGCCGCTCTGTCTTTGCCCTCTTCGTGGAGCAAGATTCCCATGGCATGATGCGCAGCCACATACGTGGGACTGAGGCGTACCGCCTTCTCGAAATGAACGAGCGCCTCCTGCTTCTTCTCCATATCGAGGAGAAGAACCCCGTAGTTATGATGCGCGGGCGCCCAGTACGGATTCGCATTGAGCGCCTCTATGAACTCCGATTCCGCCTTTTCTATCTTTCCTGTCACCGCCAGGATCCTTGCTGCCCCCAGACGGGCGCCATAGTGACTTGGATCCACGGCCAACACGCGATGATAGGCAAACAAGGCTTCATCGCGATTACCGCTTCTTTCTGAACACTCCGCCACAAGCATCCAGCTTGCTACAGGATCGGCTCCTTCGTCGAGTGCGCGCTCACCAGCCTCCAGAGCCTCGGCGGGCCTCCGCTGGGCCATCATCAATTTTGCCAGAACGAGCCAGGTCGTACCGTCGTGTGGAGCAATCGAGACCGCTTTTTGAGCCTCCTTGAGAGCAGCGGAGAGCTCATTACTCCGCATCAAGGCATCAATCAAGCCTATGCGTGCATCCTTGTTGCCGGGATCGGCATCCAACGCCCGCTGAAATATGTCGATTGCCTGGAGCCACATTCCCTGATGCACATAGCTTCGGCCAAGATTGTACAATTCGTGAGGCCTCATCATGTCCACCGGGTTAGGACCATCAAACCAGCTCTGCTCCGGCCCCATCTCTTCCCATGACCCAACATAACCAAGTGCCTGCAGCATTTCCGTGGTTTGCCTGTCCGGATCAGTGAAAACCGACTGAGCTTTCCCGCCGGCCGTGGACACAAGAGAAAAAAGCTTGCCCTTGAGCTCCTCGGCCACCTCGGGGCGGATTTCTATGAGGTCATGGATTTCCTCCGGATCGTTGACAGTGTCATAGAGCTCCGGCCGAGGGCCAAAGAGGTACTTCCATGGGCCTGACTGGAAGCCCAAGAGCACGCTCCATCCAAAATGCAGCTTCCCATAGAAGGTCTCGAAGCAGTGATCCTCCGTAGGCCTCTCCACTCCCCGCATAGGCCCTACTATGCTCTTGCCCTGCCACCATGCCGGGAATGTCATCCCTAACAGCTCCATGATCGTGGGCGCCAAATCGATGGTTCTCACCTGCGTTCCTACCCGGGAGCGGAGCCCCATGGCTTCCGGGCAGCGGATGATCAGAGGCACGCGTAGCGTACTATCATAGAGGAGCAAGGCATGGGTGAGCTCTCCATGCTCTCCCAAAGCTTCGCCGTGATCAGAGGTTATCACTACAATGGTTCGCTCCAGCAGTCGATCATCCTCCAATCGTTCCCTGAGCCTGCCCACGCACTCATCCACAAATGCGATCTCCGCGTCATAGGGTCTCCCCGCGCACACCGCATCGTACGGCGGCTTTGGCTCATGGGGTTGGTGTGGATCGAAGTAATGGAGCCACGCGAAGAATGGCTCGCTGCCCGCATCATCGAGCCAGTGGAAGAACTCCTCATTCACCTCGTTGGCGGGACGCTCAGGGAAAAAAATCGAAATACCGCCGGGTCCCTCCTTGCTCAGGCCCTCGCGCGTGCCGAAGAAGTCACCATAGTGATCGAATCCCTGGTCGAGATTGAAGCGTGACTCAAGGGGAAACGCGCCCATGAATGCGGCCGTTGCATATCCCTTTTCCTTCAGGATCTCAGCCAAAGTGAGCAAGGAATCAGCGGCTCTATATACACCGTTATCCCGAACGCCATGAAAGGCGGGATACAACGCCGTCATCATGGTGACATGTGACGGTAGGGTGATGGGCACACAAGTCCGAGCCTCTTCGAACAGGACTCCTTCGGAAGCAAAACGATCAACGTGAGGCGTGTGGAGTTTTTCGTATCCGTAGCAACTAAGCCGGTCCGCCCGACAGGTATCAATGGTGAGAAGGAGAATGTTGAGCCTCTGCTCTCTGGCACAACCTGCAAGGAGAACAATCAACAGAAACCCGGCCTGCCATGGCTTCACTCTTCGGCCCCCTTGTACCGGAACCCGGTCTGTTTCAGTAACATGTCCCGAAGCTCCTTGATGAGTTGCCCCTTGTTCTTGCTGATATACGCCTCCCGCACCTGCTCCTTGACTTCATCGAATGCCCTCTCCACGGGCTCGTCTATGGTCTCGAGCTTCAGGATCAGATATCCCCCGTCTACTCGCAGTGGATCGCTCACTTCTCCTTGCTTCAAGGCTCGTAAGGTTTTCTGCAAATCCGGCCCTCTGTTCGCAGTATCCTGGAGCGTAAGCTTGCCAAGCCAACCGCCGTCCGCAGCCGAGGGCGAAGAGGAGTACTTCTTGGCCAAATCCGCGAATCCCTCTCCTCGGCGAGCGAGTTCCACTACTTCGTTTGCCCGCTTCCACGCGTCATAGCGCTCCCCTTCGGGACCGGCAATCAGGATTTCCCGGGTGCTCCAGGTTCTGGGCGAGGAGAATCGCAGGGCATGTGCTTCGTAGTGATCTTCCAAAAGCTGCTCATCCAATTCCACCATCCGTAGCTTCTGCGCAAGAACGCTGTCCACATAAACCTGACCTACCCGGGCACTGTACCGCTCCAAGATTGCCTGATCATCACTGAACCGCCTCGAAGCCTGCTCATAGAGCTGTGCTTCGGCGCCCATGGCCAAAAGAAGCTCTTCCATCTCCTCCCGGTCTTTCGGTTCGAGGTGTTGTTCTTCAAGCCATTTGGCGATCTCGGCCTTGGTGATCCTCTCGTCCGCGACATTGAGCACCACGGTACTGCCAGGCTCTGTAGCGAAGAAGGCCTCGGCATTCAGATGGATCGGGATCTCCTCATTGAGCCGCTCCATGTAGATGCTTCTCCTTGAGACAAGCTCTTCCGTGGCCAATTGTCTTCTGATAATCGGCCCCACATCCTCGAGGGATCGCAATTCCTCGGCTTGGCGCTCCAATACCTTGATCACGTGATAGCCGTGTTCGGTGGCCACCGGGGCACTGATCTCCCCCGCTTCGAGAGAAAAGACCACCGCCTCGATGCATGCCGGCAGCTGCCCTCTGAACATCATGCTAACACGACCCTGCCACCCTCTACTTTCGGATCCCGAGTACCTCTCCACAAGCTCATCGAAGTCCGTGCCCGAGAACGCGTACGCTCGGACCGAGTCTGCCAAGGCACGAGCTGCTGCTTTCTCCTGTGTCCCGTCACCCGGCTCAAACGGCAGGAACACATGCTGGAACTTGACACCTTCCGGGATGAAGAACCTGGACCAGTTCCTCTCATAGAATGCAGCCACACTATCATCCGGAACATCCACCATCTCTTGGCCTTCCAATGTCTTGAACTGCTGCACCAAGAACCTCGCCCACGGACCAGGCCGGAGCATGGTTCCGCGCTGCAAAGTCATCCTTTCCGGCGACACAAGAACCCTTTCCAGGACGATTTCACCAGCAAGCTTTTCCTCCCAATCACGCCGGCTCTCGCCTCTCCCCGGCGCCCGTTGTTTCTCTGTCAGGCTCATCACGCGACGCTCCAAATCATCCTTGGTCACCTTGCCCCCGCGGTAAGTGGCAACAACATTCTTGTCGCCGGCGCACGCCAAGAGCAGCATGGCCATGAGGGGAATGCATATGCCTACGCGGCTCCTTCGCTGCAGCAGTCCGACAAGATTGGTAATATTTCTCCTCCGCTCGTGTTCCCGGGGCATTTCCAAGGATACTGTCATCTCGTTATCCTCCACATCTAGCGAATCCTCAATGAGTCCGCGCATCCATCCCGCGTCTGCTTTGTATGATGGAGGGACGTGCTCCGTCGCGTCCGCCGCATCGAGCATCAACGGCCATGACGGAGCATGGCCCTCCATCATCCTCATTTCGACGTTGAATGTTGAATGTTGGATGTTCGATGTTCATTTCTCCCAATTGCCGGTTCATCGGCATCTCTGGAGAGACGCACTCCATCGCGTCAGTTGTATCGGGCATCTGCGGCCACGACGGAGCATGGCCCTCCAGCAGATGAATTCACGGTTGTGATACGATATCAGAACAACCTTCAGTCAAACCCTTCCATTATCTTCTCGGTGGTCTTGAAATGGAGCTTTGCGGCCCGAGACAGGGCGTCCGATCCATGCTTCTCCACCAGGGCCTTGCCTGCATCGATTACCTTCTGGCCCGCACCGGGGGGGAGGTCGATTCCCATTTCCTCGGAGAGCTTCTCCAGGCGCCGGAGGAAGCGGGCGCGGGCGAGGATCGAGGCCGCAGCCACCGCGGGATTGCTTTCCGCCCGCGGACGTAAAAGAAGCTTCACGTCCTTGGCCTCCTGCAGGTGCCGGGTGATATTCCATGATGCGCCAAATTGGTCGATCACCACCGCCGCGAAGCTCGCCTTGCCATGGAATTCCCGGATCACCCGGGCATGGGCCCACCCGAGAAGTTGATTGAGCTTCCCACCGCTGCCACGAAAGCCATCATAAAGCTCATTGTACCGCGTGGGGGTAATCTCAACCACGACACAGCGATCCGGGTACTTGCCCCAGAGAAACTTCACAAGCTTCAGGAGACGTTTGTCACTCATCCGCTTGCTGTCCGTCAGGCCCATGCCCTCCAGTTCTTCCGCAATAGCCCAATCCGTAAGGAATCCCGCAGCCACCAGGGACCCGAAGTAGTCACCTTTTCCTGCTTCATCGGTCCCTATCCACGTGTCGAGCTTCTGTTCGCCCTTCGGAAGGGTCTCCTTGGCGGATACATCTGAGGCCAAAAGAGCGGCGACCTCCACACGCTCCTTGGTTCGCTTCCCTGAGGGAACAACCTTGATCCGCCCATCCTTGCCTGCGTACAGATTGATCTTGAGCGGCGTCTCATCTTTGAGAAGCTCCAACTGAACGCCTCCTTGGAGCTTCTTGAAATCCGACATGAAGTAGCCGGCAGCCTGCAGATCAGACAGCTTGTCGGCAATGTGTCGACTGAGCATAGGGTTGTCGCTGAGAACCGATTCCCAACTGGTGAACTCCTCCTTGAGCTTCTGCTGCTGGAAGGGCGAAGCTGCCCCGGTTCTGGCGGCCGACAACTCCACCAATGGGATCAGATCGGGATCGATCAGCTCCGGCGCCACAAGACTATAGCGACGGCGGCGGGGGCTGTAGTAGATGCTGAACGAGCCTCTATTCCCGCCCCCAGGGAAGTAGAGTCGATACCCATATTCCAGTTTATCGGCATTGAGGAGGAGACCCTTCTCGGCCGCCTCCAGCTTCAGGTCCTCGACGAGTGTGCCCAGTTCAGGTGATAGTGCGCTCTTCTTGGCGCTCATTTCTTATCACCTCTTGCTATTTCGCCATTTGGCAGGCAGGGGAGAATCACAGGCAGGGGAAGATCGCAGGCAGGGGAAGATCGCAGGCAGGGACGCCTGCGCCACTGACCTGCGCCACTGACCTGCGCCACTGACCTGCGCCACTTGGCCAGGAGGTAACTTGTCAATAGGCCAGTGCATCCAGCCCTCTCTCCCTTTTGCTTTGTACTATGGAGGGACACGCTCCGTCGCGTCCGCAGCATCAGCACCATAGGCGGCCACGACGAAGCGTGGCCCTCCAGCGCATGAATTCATTATGATGGGATATCAAGATGGGGAGTTATTCCTTAGGGCCCAGTGGAGCAGGATGTTCGTCACGCTGATGACCAGGCTCCCCACGAGGCCGGCCCAGAGACCGCTGATGGAGAGTGTGGGCATAAGGCCTGCCAAGAGAAGCAGAATGATGGCATTGACCACGAAGTAGAACAGCCCCAAGGAGACGATGAGCAAAGGAAACGAGAGAATGAGCAAGAGGGGTTTGATCACCGCATTCATGGCGCCGAAGAGAAGCCCGGCGATGAGCAAATCCCCGAGATTCCCCGTGAACCGTATCCCTGGAACGATGTTGGCGGCAACATAGAGCGCCACGCCATTCAGGATAATCCGTACCACTATCCCGCCCATCCGCTCTCCTTTCATGGTCTCCTCCCTAGGGTCATCTGTCAGCTTCCCATTCCCCACTCTTCCATCCGATGTTCAATCTCCCAATCAATCCCCCAATCTCCTCTCCCAATCTGTGTAATCTGTGGTTTCGGAAATCTCTAGTAAATCCATAGATTTAGTGGAGATTTCTCTCTGTTCCTCGTTCCATCATCTCAACGCTGAACGCTCTCTTCTCCCCATTCCCCCCCACCCAGATTCTTCAGTCGCTCCGCTCCCTCAGAATGACACGTGTGCAGAGACGCCCAACCCAAACCACCCCTGTCATTCTGAGCGATCCACAGGAGCGAAGAATCTCTCCTTTCTCCTCGTTCTTTCATCTCAACGCTGAACCCTGAACGCTTCCTTCTCCCATCCCCAACCAAGATTGGCAGATTATAGATTGTCAGATTCCAGATTCTTCCCCCTCAATCCCTCATTCGATACTTCGACGTTGTATGTTGAATGTTCGATGTTCATTTCCCCAAATCTCCCAGTCCCCATCCCCCCATTCCAGCGTTTCCCCTCACGCCAACTCGCTCAGTCCCTTCTCTCTCAACTCCGCCACCACATTTTTCACATCCTCTGCCCTGTTTCGGCGGCAGACCAGGACAGCGTTTTGTTTTTTCACCACAATGAGATCCTGAACTCCCAGGGTCGCCACAACACCATCCTCGCACCAGACAAGATTGCTGTGTGAATCCAGCGTCACGGTAGTACCCCTCGTCACGTTCCCCTGTGCATCTCCGGCCTGGACCCGGGCCACGGTCTCCCAATCGGCGAAATCCTCCCACAGAAAGCTCCCACGGATCACAAGAACTCCCTTGACCTTCTCCATGATTCCGTAGTCTATCGACACATTGCCGATGCGTGTATAGAGTCCTCGAAGCGCATCCAACTCTCTCTCGGTCCCAAGGTCATCGGCAATGGCCATCAGCCCTCCGTGAAGTTCCGGCATGTGCTGTTTGAGAGCGTCCATCAAGCTGTCGGCTCTCCATACGTACATCCCGCTGTTCCAGAGGTACTTGCCACGGGCCAAAAAAGCGACCGCTTCCTCCTTGGTCGGCTTCTCCTTGAATCCTGCCATCCTGAACACGGGAACTTCATACTGATCGACCAGCGGCTTCCCCATCTCGATATAGCCATAGCTTGGCTCCGGGCGAGTCGGGTTCACGCCAATGGTGACAAAATTGTCCCCTTCCAACGTAAGCCGTGCGGCGGTTCGCAAGGCCTGAAGCCATCTATCCTCTTCGCCCACATGGTGATCAGCCGGAAGCACAAACATGATGGCATTGGGATTTTGCTTGAGGAGCTTCAGCGCGGCCAACCCGATCGCCACCGCGGTGTTCTTCCCTTCAGGCTCAACAATGAGATCCCCCACTTCCAGTCTTCCATGGAGATGCTCCTTGATGGCGCCGGCGAAATTCTGATGCGTGACAATAATCACATGCTTGGGCGCCACTAAAGACTCGATGCGCCTGATGCTCTTCTCAAGCATGGACTCCCCATCAATCGGCGCCAGAAGATGCTTCGGGTAGTCCCACCGATTGACAGGCCAAAGCCGCTCTCCCCTGCCTCCCGAAAGAATCACGCCATAGAACATCTCAGCCTCCGCTCTGCACGTGCGTGGAATAGTGAAGAATCATGAGGTGGAGCAGTGGGAATACCAGCTCATGATGCCCGGTAATGTTGATGCCTCTTCCTCTGGTTTGGACCGGTCTCCCGATCACATTCGTGGAGGGCCTATAGTGCCTGATCATATCGAGATTGGCTGCGGTGAAATCTTGCACCTTGTAGCCGAGGTTTCGGGATACTGATACCGCTTTGAGAAATACCTCCGGCAGTATCACCGCAGAGCCGACATTCACCACAACTCCGCCACCGTCGAGATCGGCCACCACCCCACAATAGGCCTGAAAATCAGCCAATGTCGCCGCGCCAAGCGCGGCGCCGTCCACTCCGTCATGCTGGTGCACCACATCTGTCCCAATGGCAACATGTACCGTTATTCGGCGCTCCATCCGTACTGCAGCAGCGATCACGCTCTCATGGGCATAGGTTAGCTTCTCTTTCTCCATGAGCTCACCCAGCGCCAAACCAAACCCCTTTGATCTTCCCGCCACCGCCGCTCGATTCATGAAGGACGCCGTTTCCTGCGCCATGCCGAAATCGCCACGCTCCAGATTGCCGGCGACATCCTCTGAGGTGGCCCCCACCATGGCGAATTCCAGGTCATGGATGGCAACTGAACCATTCACTGCAAGTGCCGTCACCCATCCTCTTGAGAGAAGATCGATGATCAGTGGACCAAGACCGCATTTTATCACATGCCCTCCGAATTGAAGGAGCACCGGCCGGTTTCGTCGCCTGGCCTCGACAATGGCAATAGCCAAGGCAGTGAGGTCCTTTACCGCCAAAACCTTGGGAAGCGACTCGATATACTGCGCAACCGTGGCCCCTGGCTCCATGGCCTTGGCATACTGATGACGATGGACCGTTCGGTGGGCGCCGTGGAGCGAGTGGGTCCTTATCTTACTGAAGTCGAGATCAGCCATCGTGCAGGAGCTTCCCTCGTGAGAACTCAGCCAGTTCGGCATTGACTGAACCAACGGCTACCTTGCTCTTCATGAGAACGGGCATGTGCGAAGCGTCATCAGTCAACCATACCCAGAGCTTGCCTTCGTGCTTGAATAGACCTGGGGTTCTCAAAAGCGGCTGAACTTTGAGGCACCGGAAAGCGCCGGCCTCGACCTTGATCAACTCTCGCTTAAGAACTTTCACCACCAGCGGATATGTCTTCTTATTGTCATGGTTGTCGAACTCGACCTCCATACCCACATCCAACGGCAACAGTCGTACATAGAACAGCGCGGAGAATACATCCATCACGCAGGGGGGAACCTCGACCTGCTCATCCTTCAGGGGGTAGCGAGCTATCTGATGCTCCTGATCGAACCACACCTCTGTGTCCTTCTTGTAATCTCCCTCCCTGAGATGCTTCTCGAACCCCCGGCTCACGAACTCCTCTACATCCATCCACGCGCTCGTCCGGTCATCAACTTTATAGAATACGCTGAAGGTTTTAGAGGACTGTGTCCTATTATCGATTCGATAGCAGAGGTGGCCGTCCAATCGTACGGTATCTGCAACCTCAATGGTACTAATGCCCGCGGTGATTCCCGCGTATTTGATCTTGAATACGAGCCTCTCACCCAGCCCGAAGGCTCGATTGACCAGCGAATCAGGTCTCCCCGGACACGACAGGCCCTTGGTCACAGAGGAATCAGCCACGCTCTCCATAGACTCAACCGTGACCGTATCGGTCGCTGCAGTGGAATCTGCCTCCAATGAGGTGTCCGCAGGCGAGGTCGAGAAATCAGTGGCTTCTTCGGAGCCGAGGAGAAGGAAAACGACTCCCAGAAAAGCAAGCCCTCGCATCGGAGTGAACATCTGTCTACTCAGCAAAACCAGGAACCTTCACATCCGCAAAATTGTCCATGGTCCGTCGATCTCGTAGATCCAACACGATTCTCTCGAATTCTTCCACGGGAAGCGTTGCTTGCGCCTTCACGGCCTTACGTCTCCATGTGATCGTGCCATTCTCCTGCTCACGCGCCCCCAGGATGAGCATATTCGGGATCTTGGCAAGCTCAGCGTTCCGTATGCGCTTGTTCAGGCTCTCGGATGTGGTGTCGAGCTCTGCCCTTAGCAGTTTGTCACGAAATGTCTCCACCACGTTGGCTGCGTACTCCTCTTGATCCGCACCTACAGGGAACACACGTATCTGCACTGGTGCAAGCCATGTGGGGAAAGCGCCGCCAAGATGCTCTATGAGAAAGGCGATGAATCGCTCGTGCGTGCTAAGCGGCGCACGATGGATGATGACGGGGCGATGTTCCTTCCCATCAGGGCCGATATAGGTAAGATTGAAGCGTTCAGGCATGACGAGATCAAGCTGAGTCGTTGACACGGTCTCTTCACGACCAACAACATTGCTCATCTGATGATCAACCTTTGGTCCATAGAACGCGGCTTCGCCTGCAACCTCGTCAAAGGGGAACCCCGATTCCTCCAAGGCCTCCCGCGCCATGGCCTCTGTTCGTGCCCACGTTTCGGCATTCCCGGCGAACTTCCACGAATCCGAATCGTGCAACGAGAGCCGTACCCAGTAGTCTTCGATGCGAAATAGATCATAGTAGAACTTGTGAAGCTCGAGCACGCGCAAGAATTCACCCTTCACCTGATCGGGCATGCAGTACATGTGCGAATCATTCATATTCATGCTGCGTACTCTCAGCAACCCAGCCAGCTCGCCGGATTTCTCATACCGGTAGACGTGCCCATATTCCGCCAACCGCAGGGGGAGTTCTCGATAGCTGCGAGGACGTGACGCGTAGATCATATGATGGTGCGGGCAGTTCATGGGCCTCAGATAGTAGTCATCCTCACCCTCCAGTTTCATGGGGGGGAACATGCTGTCCTTGTAGTAGGGGAGATGGCCGCTGGTCTTGTAGAGTGCGCCTTTGGTGATCTCCGGTGTGACGACACGCACATAGCCATAGCGGAACTCCATCTCCTTGGCGAGCTTCTCGATCTCCTCGATGAGCACGGCGCCATTTGGCAGCCAGAGCGGCAGGCCGGGACCGACCTGGTCGGAGATAAAGAAGAGCTCCAGCTCTCGACCAAGCTTCCGATGATCTCGCTGTTTCGCAAGCTCCCGGAGCCTCTTGAACTCCCGGAGCTCCTTACTGTTTTCGAAGGCCAGGCCATAGATCCTGGTGAGCATAGGCCGTGATTCGTCTCCCCGCCAGTATGCCCCGGCCACGCTGTCCAACGAGAAGGCATTCGTACGGATCTGCGAGCTCTTCTCAACATGCGGCCCCTCACACATATCCAAAAAGCTCCCCGATTGATAGAAGCTCAGCGAGGTCTGGCCCTGAACCTCCACAAGATCCTTGCAGTACTCTATCTTGAGCTGCTCACTGCGTTCCTCCAGCAGCGCCACGGCCTCCTCAGGTGAAAACTCCTGGCGTTCGAAAGAGATGCCCTTCTTGATGATCTCCCTCATTCGCTCTTCTATGGCCGGGAGCTCATCTGCCCCTATCGGCTCCTCCAGGAGAAAATCATAAAAGAACCCGGTATCAGTGGCCGGCCCGAATCCCAGCTGTGCTTTGGGACGTATCTCTAACACTGCCTCAGCCAGTATATGCGCAAGTGAGTGCCGAATCCGCTTAAGCGACTCAGGCATCTCTCTTCTCTTCATCATTCCAAAACCTCTCTGTATCAAATAAGGCGCGATGGCCCTCCATCATCCTCATCTGAACGCTTCCCATCCCCCACCCAGATTCTTCAGTCGCTCCGCTTCCTCAGAATGACACACATGCTCACATCCATTTACGCACTACCACTGTCATTCTGATCGACTCCAAGGAGCGAAGAATCTCTCCTACATCCAAGTTCCATCATCTGAACGCTGAACGCTCTCTTCTCCCATCCCCCAAATCCTTCTCCCAATCTCCTCTCCCAATCTGTGTAATCTGTGGTTCGCTTTTCTTCCCGATTCCTCCATACTTGCATTATTGGAGTGGAGCAGCTTAACCATACGATGCATGGTGTGCAAGATCGAATTGACGACTAACGTCAACCACCGGAGCGACGCCCAAACAAGACCTGACAGCAAGGATACATCTCGACCCTCTCGCGACGAAACCCGGTGAGAAGTGCGGGACGGCATCCTTGGCAAGAATATCCTCCTCCTTCATCGGGATCGGGATCGCTATCGGAATCGAAATCGAATCGAGATGTGATCACATGGTTTTCGGTCACAAGAGCCTGGATGTCTGATGAAGGCGAACCACGGGCCGGCTTATTCCGATGCCGATCGCGATTCCGATCCCGATGCCGATCCCGATGCCGATCCCGAGGATATTGTGGAGGAGAAAGAATAACCGACACACGAGACGGAGGAAAGAACATGGAGTCGATAGATATGCATCGAGAGCTCCATCGATGGCGCTCGGCCGACCTGCCGCATGAATTGCGGAATAGGGCACTGCAGAGATTGGAGGACAAGATCAGCGACGCATTGAAGGAGGAAACCTGCTTTATTCGTGAGCTGGAGATAGAACTTGCCTATTCGCTCTGCTGGCCTGATGAGCCGGGTACCCATTCTTTGGTATCAAAGGCGTACACGCTTCTCGGCTCACACATCCTCCCCATTCCCGACGATCCCGAACCCATCCGCGAATCATTGCAGATCCACCGTGACCGGCTTGTTTCATTGCAGCAACTCCACCAGCAGATCAAAGAAATCCGGCGTATGCTCGAGAGCACCACACCCAACCAATAGACCCCCCCCAGATTCTTCGGTCGCTTCGCTCCCTCAGAATGACACGTACTGCCACCTACTTCTGCACGCTACCACTGTCATTCTGAGCGACCGATAGGAGCGAAGAATCTCTCCTACATCCTCCCTCCGTCATCCTCACTTCGATGTTGAGTGTTGAATGTTCGATGTTCGATGTTCAATTCCCCCCCTCTCCCCCTCCTTCCTCCTCTCCACAGACCTCCAGTTCAAGACGTCCATGGGCGCTCCTGCCCGTCAGGGCATCGAAGCACTGCAGGAAGAGCTCATACGTGCCCGCACTGGCCTTCTCCAGCTCCAGCTCAAAATGAGAAATGAGGGACGAGCCGAAGCCTTGGGTTTCGATGTTGGCGGTAACGGCAGGGGCATCGCTCCGGTGGAATAGCCGGCCAAGCCATGAGCGACTGACCACGCGCTGTACGGAGTAGCTGAGATCACAATAATGGTGATTCCAGCGATCTCTTGCGAGCCCCTGAACCTCGAAATACATCACCACAGTACCGCGCCCCGCGGCAACCGGGAGCGACGTCGGACGAAGGCCACTATGTTCCAGCAGTGATTTTGGCGGTGTGGGAGATATGCCCTTCCAGCATGGTATGGGCCCAAAGAGAAACGGGGGCTTGCCTTCTTTCGCGAAAAGATGAAGCGTGGTGTCTATCCGCGCCCATCTTTCTGACACTCCATCCTCCAGTTCCATGGAGAGGTGCCATATGCCGGGCGAAAGGGTATCGAGAAACGAAAGACTCAAGCTCGGCGATGTGATGCATCCCCGCGCATCGCCTGGTTGAAGGAGATGCTCCGACGAGATGAGCTCACCGGCTTCCTTGCCCCGCTCGGCAACACGTGTGGCCAATCGAACAAGCGCCTGGGGTTCCCCATGCGACTGCGCAGTGAATCTCAGCTCACCACGGGGGATATCGGCAGCAGCCACCAAAAGTGACTGGTCACCCCGGGGGATAGTCCAGAGGCCAACGGAGATCTCCAGCGGCGCTCTGCCCATATGGGGATCATAGATCTCACGGGTACGGTCGATCTGCCGAGCTACCTCGGCGTAGGCAAAGGGATCATCGGAAAACGCCCCGCCAAGCTGGAAGCGGCCCATCAGGGTCGGATCCTCGAAGCTCACCATAGTCTGAGCGTACTGGTACTGGAGCTTCTCATAGACCACCCGTCCATCCGCCCCCATTTCGGGACGGACCCTCCTTTCGGCCAACGGCTCTCCGTATCTGATCATCAGAACCCCTGGTTGGGTACGCCACCCATCCCAAGCCCCCGGCTTCGTGGCACACCGAACCGAAGCCATGGTGACTCTCGCATAGTGCTCCAGCAATCGTTCGTTGAGCTCGGTGAGAAGCCGAGGATCCTTGTCCCCCCAGGCCGCCGGATCGGCTACGAGGCTGTCGACATCCCCGTCCAACAGGAGATGTCGCGAGGAGAAAAAGGCGATCGGGTCATTGTAGAGTTGTCGCATCGAATCAGAGGCAACCTCAAGGAAAAGGGAGAACTCATCTTTGGCCGCCTCCAGATCGCCTTGGCGCGTCAAGGCAGTTCCCTCAAGGGCTCGCGCCCTGGCAATAAATGAGGGATCCGCTATCGGGGCGGCGTAGCGAACAACATCAGGCCAGTTCTCCAGGATGAGCGCCAGCTCCCCCAACCGGAGAAGCGCCACCTCCCTGCCATCCGGCGTCGCACGGAGGCGCTCCAGATACTCCAGCGCTGACTCGATATCCTGCTTTCCAAACCGTGACAGTGAGATAGGGCCGCTCTCCATCTTCAGATAGCGCATACCGTCTGCCGTTCGCCAGTCAGCCAACGCCAGCAACGCCTCAAAATCTTCAGGTTTTCGTTCGAGAAGCCTGCGCCAATACCGCGCTGACTCACTGAACATCCCGCTCCTCTTGAGCGCCCTGGCGAGAACCCGAAGGCACTCGTCGCATTCGTGGTATTTCCGAACAAGCGCCTGACCACGCTTGCGTGCAAGGTACAAGTCCCGGGGTCTTCCGCGCTCGAGAAAAACGAGGATCTCCCTCACCTTTTCCATGTGATCTACGTCTTCCCTCGCCGCGAATGCGGTCATAGGCACGCCGGCATGCAGCGCCACGACAAGAAGCGCGAAGCCTATCCAAGTCCTCATCTTGCCCGAGAGAGTTCTTGGATTCATCCCGGACATCTCACCAGGGATAGTGGGGCAGGCGTCCTCTCCGAGGCGTAGGCTCTACGAGCCGGAGGCCTGCCTGCCATCCCGGGGGATCAGCCGGCCGGCAAACCATGCCCAGGCCTTCTCCTCTCTCCGGCTGACGGCTGATCGCTCAAGAAGGTCAGAACCAATCCAGGAAGAACGGCGCACTCATGGGCAGGAGGGGGCTCAGCAGACCAAGCCGGTCCTGCCTCGGGCCGCTGACCAGACCACATGAGAGCGCAGTCTCCACGGACAGGCTCCCCCAAAGGATCGAAGACAACGCGCCGATACCAATATGGAGATCCGGCTCGCCGGATTCACATGGGCCACCCATCAGTTGTGCCTCTCCGGGAGCAAGCCAAAACAGACCATTGTTCCACGGACAAAGCGCATCCTCCACAAGAAGCGTAATCCGTTCTCCGTCATAGGAAGGAGGTCGCTCCAGGAAGCCACCTAGATCTACAATCCGTACCATGGGACCCCGAATCGAGCGCTTGGTCACTCCATTTCCCTCAACATTGGTAAGGGGATCGTCATGGGAAACCTTCATGTGCATGGACCCCACCTGGCCGTGGTGACGCACAAGGTAGGTTAGCAACGCGGCTCGTGCTTCCGGCGACTCCCATGCCCAGTCGATTACCAACAGGGAAGCCTCAAGTCTCGCATCCACCTCTCTTCGCTGCAGGTCATAAATCACATATCCCGCTCCTTGGTCGCCGGGGCTCTCCCATACCAGTGCTTCGCGCCTGCGATCTGGGCGCGAGAACAGTTGCCGCCAGGTTCGTTCCTCTCGCACCAGAGCTCCAGGCCCTCTCTGCACCCATACTCTGTGAATACGATCCAGGAGGGACCATTCTTCCGTGGACACAAGGCGGTATTCGCCTTCTTCTCCCTGACCACAGGCCGACGGTAGATGCCGAGGCTCCAGTGTGAGCCGCGCAGCCGTGGCGCCCTGCCCCCACCCCAGTCTGTGGTAGAATTCATAGTCAAAGGGGTAGAGGACTGCCCATTTCCAACCCCTTGCTCGCATCCTGTCCAGAGACTCTCTCATGAGATCCCGCGCCAGCCCCTTGCCGCGATAGCAGGGATCGGTAGCCACCCCGCTGATCCCCCCCAGCCATTCTCGCCGTCCCTGGCCCTGCATCTCAAGGGGAAGGATGGCGGTGCTGGTCACGAGGCGTTTGCCCGCATATCCTGCCAGGATCCAATCCAGCGGGTAATCATCCGAGATCCAATCGTTGATCTGCTCTCTTGTCAGAATAAACGAGTAGCTGAGAAGATCCCTCAACGTCTCGCGATCATTCGCGTCAAGCTCCTGAAACGTTACGCCGATCTCGCGCATCCGGATACTCCCTTCGGGGGGATTGAGGGGTTCAGGGTTCAAGGTTAGTAAGAGCTAAGAAGAGAAGGCAGCACTGAGCCCTAAACATTCAGGCACAGTATTAGCCCCTTTGTGGCGCGACATCGATATAAGATTGTGATGTCGCGCCACAAAGCGCCTAAATCATTTCACCACCACAAACTTGCCGATCCGCTCGTTTCCCTCGCTCCCTATTCGATACAGGTAGATCCCACCGGCAACTTCCCGACCCTCTTCATTCCTCAAATCCCAACTCTCCCACGAAAGGCCGTTGGTGTGAAAAAGCTCCTGTACGAAATCCCCCGCCAATGTGTAGATCGCTATCTCACAAACCGGCGGCAACCCGCGAAAGTCGATCTGACGACTTCTCTCTCCATCCCGGCCATACCCCTCGAGCCTCGAAGAGCCCATGTATGGGTTGGGAACAACATAGACACTGTCCAGAACGCCTTCCGCTTGTGTCGATGCCGCTGGTATTACCGTCAGCCAGAACTCTTCTTCGCGACTCGACTCAAGAACACCGACACAGCTATGCTGCTGATCCCAAGGCTCTGGATGAATCCCGTCTCCGTTGTGGCCGTTGTCAAACGCCGTCACCACGTAGCTCAGTCTCGCCCCATTCATGAGCCCTTCATCAACGACCTCATAATTGTAGTCCTCATCCAGACTCTCGGGAGGAGGCCATCCGGCATTGAGTCCCAGAGTGTCCGGCAGATCATAGGTCGACACCAATGTCCAAGTCTCACCATCGCCTGTGCGCCAAATGTTATACCCCTGGAAATCCACTGATCCTAGGGCTGGGTCCAGGGCCGTTTCGGCATTGTTCTTCCACTTGATCGTGACCTGTTTGTTTCCGGCTTGACTCAAGAAGATCGGCGCTTCCGGGGCAGTAGGCCCTTTGAATTCAGGGTCCAGCATCTTCTCCGCCATGATCGAGGCATACCTGAGATGTTCGTCATCAAAGCCGTTCACAATGGCTATTGTTGCCCCCATGGTCTCACCAGGGGCAAGATCGCCGAGGGGGCCAATGGCGAGAATCATTCTCCAGTCGGCCTCTTCTTTCTTATCCCCATACCGCCGGCCGCAAGACATCATCATGTATTTCGCCAAGTCATCGATCGGTTCGCCACCAGAAAGTCGATTGAAATTCAGATAGCTCGTTTGGGGATCAGATACCGGCGTCTCGATGAAGCGTACCCCAAAAGCGAGAGATGAAAGCAGGCCCTCATCTCCATCATTGTCGGCCCCTACAGCAATCTTGAGGTCGTCATAATAGTATGCATAGTCGTCCTCACAGCGCTCGCTGCCCGTCTGACTCATGTGGCCTACATCAAAGTCAAAGAACATGCCGAAACAAACCTCCTCCAAGAGGTCGGCGCCGATGTTTGAAATATCGTACCTCATCACTAGGAAATCGTCGGCGTAGGGCTCGATCCATTGATACGAGTGCTGGACAACCCGAATACCGAGGGGTTTGAAGCCATCGCCGTCCTCTGCTTCGAGACAGTCGGCACAGGTGTCCACATATGCGGTGATCAGCTCTTGAGCTGCCCGCGCGGAGTCGTCTTCATCTTCCAGTCCATCGCCGTCATCATCCAGACTCCCAGGAACCTGGTCTCCGTCAAGGTCCGGATCAGCGCTGTCCACAAGTCCGTCGCCATCGTTGTCTATGAAGTCGTTTGATATATCACCCGCGGGATCTTCGTCGACGCGCCCGTCGTTATCATCGTCGACGCCCAAGACGCCCATTCCAAGATAGCGCCCTTCTTTCTTGGCATTCTCCTGATCCTCGGCAGTCACTCGATCGGAACTCTTCTCGAGCCAGCCTATGCTCCGTATCTCCTCGTTAGCCATATCATCAACCGTGCCATACTCCAACTGGCCGAATTCATTGGTGCCATTGTCGAAATCCGAAGCGCCGGATACAATCGCGCGGCCGTCCTTGAGCGCGCCGACCCAGAGTCCCCCCGAGTACAGGAATACTGTTCCGCTCCCCCCTGGATATTCGAGTTCCGGCACCCACAGACTCTCGCCCGGGGTAGGCACGAAAACGCCCTCATTGCTCATCCCCAGCCACTGCAATCCCTTGTGGTGGACTGCGTATCGCCGCTCCGCGATCTCTTGGATCGACGTCGCCTCTGCGTATGCGGCCGTCGCTAGAACAGAATTGCTCATTATCAGCACAACCATGAATGCCATTGTAGGCCTACCCTTCATGCGCATGATCAACCCCCTGTTCTACGCTACCTAACCCGCATTTCTCACCGGCCATCTGCTGCAGCGTTGCATTTGGCCCTGCCTGCTGCGTTACGCTCCTTCGGACTCCTCACCGTATCGCAGGGGATACGCCTGCGGGGTCCTCGGTCGCAAGCCTTGCGGCCACAGCCAACTTCACCGCTTCGCGACGAGAGCCGGTGAGAAGTGCGGGCTAACCCATTCTACCCTAACCCGAACTTCTCAATAGATCCGTGTATCCAACCTTCTCCCCCTTTCGCTTTGTATGATGGAGGGACGCGTTTCATCGCGTCCGCGGTATGCGGCACAGGCGGCCACGACGGAGCGTGGCCCTCCAGCGGATGAATTCACGGTTGTGATGCGATATCAAGACAACCTTCACGATATTCTCCGGCAACTTCTCAATAGATCCGTGCATTCTACCTCACCACCACAAACTTCCCGATCCGCTCCTTCCCCCCGCTCCCTATTCGATACAGGTATATCCCGCCGGCAACTTCCCGACCATCCTCATTCCTCAAGTCCCAACGTTCCCACGAGAGGCCGTTGGTGTGAAAAAGCTCTCGTACGAAATCCCCTGCCAGTGTGTAGATCTTTATCTCACAGACCGGCGGCAAACCGCGAAAGTCGATCTTTGCGGCTTCGCCACCCCGCTCCAGCACCGATGATCCCCAGTAGGGATTCGGTACCACGTACACTTGATTCACCTCACCACTGTCAGACACCGCGGCAGCAGGCACGACCTCGTGCGCTCCCTCCCGGCTTGACTCCAGGACGCCAATCCCTCCGTGCCGTTCGTCCCATGCCTCATCATGGATACCGTCGCCATTCTCTCCGTCGTCGAATGCGGTGACTACGTACCGATACGTAACCCCGGCCGTCAGCCCTTGATCGATGCATTCATACGCATACTCTGAAACAACTGACTCGGGCGGCGGCCACCCCGCGTTCAGACCGATGGTGTCCGGCAGATCGTGCGTGGCCAATAGAACCCATGCATCACCTTCAGCGGCACGCCAGACATTGTACCCTTGGAAATCCAGCTTCCCCGTAATGGGATCAATGCTGCGCTCCGCATTGTCCTGCCACCGAACCACCGACCAGTGTTCAAATGCCATCGCCATGAATATAGGCGCATCGGGACCGGTCGGGACTCCAACGCCCGTATCCCACACGTTCTTCGCCTGAATGGCATGGCTGATGAGATCCTCTTCTTCCACCCCATTCACAATGGCAAAAGTCACACGCATGGTCTCGCCGGGCTCCAGATCACCAAGAGGGCCCACGGCCAACACGAATCGCCAGTCATTCACATCAAAACAGTCGGGATCCCGATTCCCTGAGACCAGGAGCTGGTATTTCGCGGGGCCATCATGAGGGTCACCGCCATGGAGGCTGTTGAAATTCGCGTACGTCATTCTATACCCATCTATCGGGGTGGCAACCGGGCAAACACCGAACAGGCGGGCCGACAGGAGGCCATTGTTGAAGTCATTATCGGCGCCGACAGCAAGCTGAAGACTGTCGACGTAGAAGGTGATGTCATCCTCGCTACCACAGCCTTCGTTGTAGTGTCCGACATGGAAGTCGAAAAACATCCCAAGGGCAACATCGGCCAACATGCCATTTCCGATGTTGGTCACCGCATACTCCACCAGGATGAAATCATCGGCGTAGGGTTCGCTCCACTGGTACGAGTGCTGCACGACTCGTATGCCAAGCGGCGTGAATCCATCGCTGTCTGCATGATCCATGCACGACTCACAGGTATCCACGTATGCAGTAATCAGCTCCTGGCCGGCCCAAGCCAGATCGTCCTCGTCGATCAGCCCGTCACCATCATCATCCCGGCTCCCGGGAACAACATCGCCATCGTAGTCCGGATCATCGAGATCGATCAGCCCATCACCGTCATTGTCCAAGTAATCCTGTGAGATGTCGCCGGCCGGATCCTCATCTATCAAGCCATCACCATCATCATCTACATCGTGAACCCCAATCCCAAGATAGCCGAGATTCGGGGGGCAAGCGATTTCCTCCGCATACTCTCCGAGTGTTTCCGCGGACGTGCCTTTCTCCAACCAGCCCACGCTTCCGATCTCTTCATTCGCAAGATCCTCTTGGGTTGCGAACTCCAGGGAACCATACTCATTCGTGCCATTATCGCCGTCGGTACAGACAGAAACGATGGGGACTCCATCCTTCATCGCCCCAACCCAAAGCCCCCCTGAGAACAGGAAAAATGTTCCACTGCCTCCGGGGTACTCGAGATTTGGCGCCCAGAGCGGCACACAATCTGGGTTTGCAAACTCGCCTCGGTTATCCATCCCTAACCGCTGCAATCCCCTGTAGTGAACTGCAAACCGCCGATCGGCGATTTCCTGCGCATCCTCCCCCTCCGCACATGAGGGCATGTGGAAGAAAACTGAAAGCATGACTAGTGAAACCGCTACGCCCCAAAACCTGTTGTCTCTCGGAGTCATCGCGACCCCCTTTCTCACCCCTTGAAGACTACCCGTCAGTTCGTCGCTATGGATGCTCCCCCCTTCTCTCTCCTTGGAAGACTATTGGGCATCCATGACACCACGGCGATTCCCTCCGCCTGCATTTGTACCAAACGGCATATGCGCCACAGCGACGTGAACATCGAATCCGCCAGCTGGCGGAAACATTCAATCCGCCCAATCCCCAATTATCGCATTTCCCCTTCACCGCCCCACCCAGATTCTTCGGTCGCTTCACTTCCTCAGAATGACACAGCACCTGTACCCATCTCCCTTATGTCGGTTGTGAGTCGTTGGTTGGCGGTTGCATATTCCCAATGCCCCAATCCCTCCTCACATTCGATGTTTCCGCCAGCCGGCGGATTCGAGGTCCGACGAAGTTCGATCTCACCCGTATTACCATTCTCCCAATCTCGCTGCGCGTACTACGTCTCCCGCGCGAATGATAGAGCTATTTCGGCATCCAACCACATCGCAGAAGGCTATTGCATGGTATGGATTGTTCTCTCTGCTCAAGTAGAGCATTCGTACCTCTCCGCCTCCCTCACAATGGCATTCCGACAGAATCGGAAGATTGCTCATACAAACAGGACAGAAGAGCTCCAGCTTCTCACCCTCAAATAGCTTCCCCGAGATCACCGTCTTGTCCTGGCATCCCAGTGTGGCACTGAGGATGAGCTCTCCTGGTTCTCCATTCGGCCGCCTGAAACCAAGCCGTATCCCTGGGCCCCCGCCAATTGTATGATCCTCTTCGATCAGGTTATGGCCCCGTGGGCAATAGACTTCCGTGACTGTAACGGCCTTCTTGACCTCCTCCTTTACCTTCGCCCAACTCTCCGCATCTGGGATGCGCAGCTTCCCATCCTTATCGAAGATCTCATAGGTCATGATCTACCTCGCTTTCCGTAGGGCCGGCATGCTGTGCCCGAATTATCAATCGCCTCTCCCCCAGATTCTTCGGTCGCTTCGCTTCCTCAGAATGACACGTATTCACACATCCATTGGGCGTAACCCCTGTCATTCTGAGCGACTGCAAGGAGCGAAGAATCTCTCCTTCT
>JAUXFG010000167.1 GCA_030620115.1 Candidatus Fermentibacterota bacterium | reverse complement strand
TCCGATCAGGTCAAGAGCCTTGATTGGAAGGCTCGCAAGGCATCCCTGTTGTGTGCATTCCCAGAATCAACCGTTCGGGAGGCGCTCAACAAGGTCGGCACTTTGCTTGATACGTGACTCAGCCTGTGCACCGGGGATGTTCATGAGGTTATTCCTTTTGTGGGTCAGGGGGGTTGGGGGTCAGCAATGTACAAGGCTTGAATATTTGGTCGGTTGAAGTTTGGGGTGACGTTGGTACCGAAGTTACTTAGCCCGGATTTCTCACCAGCCTTCTACTACAACGGCGGATATGGCACCGCCTGCTTTCCGCCGGCTGGCGCACTCTGTCGGTCGCAAGCCTTGCGGGCAATGCCCCCTAACCCATTTCACGCCAAAGGCCGGTGAGAAGTCAGGGCTATGTCCCCCTCTCCCACGATGCACGGAGCATGATTCGATAGTCGGCCGACGGAATGCAAGACCTTGCCCTGATCTTGATGTTTGAGGTGTTTTTGGTTATACTATTGGTATGAAAACTGCAATATCAATTCCAGATGACATTTTTGAGAAAGCCGAGCGACTGGCGCGAAGAACGAGGAAATCGCGTAGCCGGCTTTTCAGCGAGGCGCTCCGCGAGTACGTGGCGAGACACGCCCCAGATGAGATCACGGAGGCGATGAACCGCGCGATTGATGAACTCGGGGTAACGACTGATACATTCGTATCATCAGCCTCCAGGCGGGTCTTGGAGCAAACTGAGTGGTGATTTGCCAGGGCGAAGTCTGGTGGGCAGAACTTCCCGAACCAACAGGCTCCGGACCGGGATTCCGACGCCCAGTGATTATGGTGCAAGGAGACGCCGTGAACCGCAGTAAGATCGGAACGGTTGTATGTGTTCCCCTCACCAGCAATTTGAAGTGGGCCGACGCTCCAGGGAATGTGTTGTTGCAGCATCGGATGACAGGTCTTCCTAAGGATTCCGTTGCAAACGTGTCGCAATTGGTGTCTTTGGATAAATCCTTGCTCACGGAACGGGTTGGTAAGCTGCCCGACGCCAAGGTAGAACTTGTGCTATCCGGCATCGACGTCGTGCTAGGTCGCTGAAAGCGTATCCGGGCCAGGGTCCGGTTGGAACGGCATCGATATTGAGATCTGGGAAGCATCACACATTCAATCCGCCAGCCGGCCGAGATTCCTACTTGGGCGTTGGCGCCGATACTTGCGAACGCGATCCGCCGGTTGTCGGATCTTCGATGCTCCGTCATGGCCGCAGTTTGTGCCGATACCGCGGACGCGACGGGAGCGCATCCCTCCATAGGACAATACGCTCACATTCCCCGCTGGATGGCCATGCTCCGTCATGGCCGCCATCTGACCCGATGCCACGGACGCGACGGAGCGCGTCCCTCCACAGAATAGTATGGTCACATTCAGTACCGACGTCCCCTTGTACGCTCATCAACAGAGGTTGGGCTCTATTCCTCTTGAAAGCTTCGGCGATTCATCGTAATCTTGTCGACTCTCCAATCGAAACTCACGCCCGACCTAGTGGGATTTCCAGAGAGCAGGGAGCAAATGATTCAGCATGCAGAGATTGAGTTCGCCACCTCCGGTGACACGGACGTCATTGACATAACCGGCAAGGTCGAGACCCTCGTTCGCGAGACAGACCTAAGATCCGGTATGGTCAACCTATTCGTTCCGGGATCTACCGGAGCCTTGACCACCATCGAGTACGAAGATGCCCTGGTACGCGACCTGAAGGTCTTGCTTGACGAATTGGTTCCAAAAAATCGGGACTGGGCTCACAACATGACCTGGGGAGACGGCAACGGGCATTCCCATCTGAGAGCGAGCATGTTCGGTCCATCACTCACGGTGCCCATTGTCAACGGCAAATTGGTGAGGGGAACATGGCAGCAAATCGTTTTTTTGGATTTCGATAACCGATCCAGGCAGCGCAGAGTCATTGTCACGCTGATGGGCGAGAAGTAGTATGAGAAAACCAACCCTGCGTTGGGTTGATGGAGCGGTAGAGCTTCTCGATCAAACGCTGCTTCCGCATGAAGTGAAATATCTCCGATGCGAAGACATCGATACCTTGGCCGAGGCCATCAAATCCCTTCGGGTTCGTGGCGCGCCGGCAATAGGTCTGGCTGCCGCCCTCGGGATAGCACTCAAGGCCGGCAAGAACGACTCATCGAATCGAGAGGCATTGATCGAGGATCTGGAGGAGACCGCTTCGGTTCTCGCCGCCACCCGCCCCACTGCCGTCAATCTGTTTTGGGCCATAGAACGCATGAGGAGTATCTGGTGTTTGCCTGACATATCGACTGATGAGCTTCGACAAGCGGTGGTGAATGAGGCGCTCGAGATGGTAGTAGAGGATACCGGCATTTGTCGCGCGCTCGGAGAACACGGGGCCACTTTGTTACCTGACTCTTGTCATGTGCTGACCCACTGCAATGCAGGGTATCTTGCCACAGCCGACTATGGCACCGCTCTTGCCGCGATCTACGTGGCTCACGAGCAAGGCAAGACGGTCCATGTCTGGGCCGACGAGACTCGTCCGCTCCTCCAGGGAGCTCGATTGACGACGTGGGAACTGAAGGAGGCAGGCATTCCGGTGACGCTGATCTGCGACGATATGGCGGCTACGGTAATGGCGAGTGGCAGGGTGGATTTGGTCATCACTGGAGCAGACCGGATCGCGGCCAATGGCGACGCGGCAAACAAGATCGGGACACTTGGTCTGGCCGTACTGGCCAATCATTTTGGGATACCATTCTACATAGCGGCGCCGAAGTCAACCGTGGATTTCGCAATTTCCTCGGGGGAAAGCATCCCCATTGAAGAGCGTTCGCCACATGAGGTGACACATCTTGCCGGGAAACAGATCGCTCCCCATGGCGTGGACGTATTTAATCCTGCATTCGACGTAACTCCAAACTCACTTATCTCGGCGATTATCACGGAAGATGGAGTCCACCGGCCTCCGTATGATGCAACGTTGACATCGTAGGTGGGGAGGAAGAACTTCGAATTGCTAGATTGCTGGATTGCTTGAATGGGAGGAAGAGGAGGAGAGAGATCGAAGAACTGAGAGCTGAGAGATGATGAATTGCGAGAGTGGCGGAATTTGGTAGACGCGCTGGACTTAGGATCCAGTCCCGCAAGGGGTAGGGGTTCGAGTCCCCTCTCTCGCACCAGAGGGATATATATGACACTGCGGCCATTCCCTCTCCTTCACAACATGATCGGGATCGGAATCGGGATCGATATCGAACTCGCGCTCCCCGTACCTCTCGTCTCCATCAAACATCCGGATTCCCGCGACTGAAGGGTATCCCGCATTTCGCTCTTCTCCCCATCCTCCCACCCAGATTCCTCGGTCGCTCCGCTTCCGCAGAATGACACATGAAATCACATCCTTCTACACGCTACCACTGTCATTCTGAGCGACTGAAAGAAGCGAAGAATCTCTCCTCATCTGCTCGGCTTTCCCCTCCTTCGGGGGTAGGGGCCCAGGCGGAGGTAACTTCACATTCTTGGATCCCATCTTTGTCTCGCGCAGTACGCGGGACTACGCCTCGGGGGGGCACGGTCCGCCAGCTGGCGGATGCCCCTACATGGGGGAGATCAAATCTGAGGCGAATATGAGCCCCAAGACTGCGGATTTATTCCTGAGTGAACCCTTTTCTAGCCCGCACTTCTCATCCCGCGGCGGACGCGGGATGAGAAGTGCGGGCTAACCCTCCAGGAGCCGACGGATTCCTCGTACTGCGCGGAGGCCATCTGCAATGGCGGAGATGGCGTCGTCACGACCGGGGGTGATGTCTCCCCCGGCGAAGATGCCGGGAACTCCGGTGAACTGATCTGCATCCACGACGATCTTGCCCCAGTCGACCTTGAGTTGATCCGAGATTTCCTTTGGCAGGAATCCAAGATCCGGGGCTTGCCCGACAGCCACAAACACACGGTCAACCTCCAACTCGTGCTCCGTGCCCTCCATCAACCGCGGTCTCGGGCGTCCGCCTTTTTGATCGGGAATCATCTCCGCGTTACCATACAGATACAGGAGCTTTGATCCGCGCGATTCGATTCTCAGCGGTATGGTCTGTGTCCTGAACTCGATCCCTTCTTCCTTTGCTTCCTCAATCTCCTCATCGTCGGCAGGCATGTCCTGAACGCGCCGCCGATACGAGAGTACGACTTGAGCACCCAACCTCCGGGCAACCCGGGACGCATCCATGGCCACATTGCCTCCCCCGATCACCACCACGCGCTCACCGACCGGCGAGGCATCGTCCTCCAGATTGACTCGTGCAAGCAGGTCCAACGCCGATTCGACTCCCCCAAGATCCTCGCCTTCAATACGCAATCTCAAGGCCCCGGTGAGGCCCACCGCGATGAACACGGCATCAAAATCCGAACAGAGCGAGACGAAACGCGATTGGTCGATTGTCTGGCCGAACCGCAGGGTAACGCCCGCATTCTTGAACACTTCCATCTGCTTGTCCAATGACTGATCCGGCAGCCGATACATGGGGATTCCGGAACGGGTAACCCCGCCACCTTTGCGGTCGGCATCGAACACCTCCACATCATGGCCTGCCAACGCCAGGTAGTAGGCGGCCGTGAGCCCGGCTGGCCCGGCACCGATCACCGCCACCTGTTTCCCTGTTGGCGCTTTTCGCTCCCACATCCGCATGACTTCCGCAAGAGAATCAAATCGTTCTGTAGCGAAACGCTTCAGCCATCGAATGGCGATAGGCTCGCCTTGATGGCCAAGGGCGCAGACCATCTCACATCGCCTGGTACAGACCTTGCCGCACATCTCGGGCAGCGGATTGTTCTGATAGAAAATCTCCACCGCATCACGGAAGCGTCGTTCCGCAATGGCCAGCAGATACTCCGGGATATGCATGTGAGCCGGGCACGCACTCACGCATAGCCCGCACTGGATACACCGGGCGGCTTCGGCGACGGCATCCTCTTCGATGAATCCCATGACGACTTCGTCGAATGTCTTGATCCGCTCATCAGGAGGAAGCACGGGCATCTCCCGTCGTGCACCGCCTGCCCAGCCCAGGATATCCTGCGCTTGCCGATATCCTCGCGATGAATCGTCCCATGGTTTGGCTTCAAGACCAGGCGTGTAGATAAATTCATCGGCGTCAACTGAGGACCATAGATACTCATTCGTCATGCCCAACGACCCTGTGGAACAGACATCCACGCACAAGGCGCACCAGCAGCATCGTCCGTAATCCACTCTGGGCCGAAGGCCGGTGTCTCCTTCTTTGAACTGCGTCAGGGGGGTCGGCGTCATATCGAGGGCCGCATTCTGGCAGATCTCCTCGCATCGGCCGCACCCAATACACTTCTCCAAGTCGTTGATATGGAACCCTCTGTAGCGCGGGGCTCCCGGACGATCGGCAGAGGGAAATGCAACTGTATCGGCTTTCTTGGCCGCGCGGCCCCATGCAAGGAAAGGTGAGATTATGTTGGTGAATTTCATGCTTTACCTGTCGATCTCCGGAGGACAGATAGTCAGGCTCACCATGAGATTCGACACATCGGCGATATTCGTCCCCACCAGCATGCGTTCCAGAAGCGTCACCCCATGCACATATGACGGCCCACGTACATGTACCCTCCGAGGTCGCAGCCCACCGTCGCTCACCACATAGTAGCCATACTCCCCGCGTGAGGATTCCACCTTTGCATAGACCTCTCCGGCCGGAATCCGCCACCTTGTGAGATTGGGAAGCTGAACCGCAACCGGCCCGTCCGGCGTGCGCTTCATGATCTGCCGTATCAGATCGATGGAAAGCGCAATATCGCGTCGCCGAACCAGCGCACGGGCGAAGATGTCACCTCCTGTTTCGGTCACCACGTCAAACGCAAGCTGATCGTAGATCTCGTAGGCATCGTCCTGACGTACATCCCGGGCGAACCCACATGCCCGCGCCATGGGCCCAACCAGGCCCAACTCATCCACCCATTCAGGCCGTATGACTCCGATGCCTTGTGTACGCGTTTGAAAGACCGCATTGTCGAAGAGCAATCGGTCGAATTCCGGAAGGCGCTCCTCTATGGTTTCAAGAACTGTCTCCACTCGAGAGAAAAAGCCGCTGGGTATATCTCTCCGTACGCCACCCGGCAGGATGAACATATGATAGATGCGACCACCGGAAAGCTCCTCCAACAGATCCAGCACAAAGTCGCGGTAGGTGATCCCCCACTGAGCCGCGGTGCCCAATCCTATGGTGCCGCCCTGACCGCCCAAGGACATGAGGTTCACGCCCAATCGCGCAAGCTCCAGCACCAGCGCTCTGAGCCACCGCGCGCGAACCGGTACATCGATGCCGGCCAGCAATTCCAAAGCCTCGGCATAACACGCTTCGTTGACGTCAGTCTCAGGTACGCACATTCGGCAGACAAGCGGAAAGTTCTGGATCCACAGTCTCCGCTCCATGAGCTTCTCGAAGCCCCGATGGAGGTAGCCGACCCGCGAAATCCCCTTGGTGACCTCGTCTCCTTCCACCCAGAGCTCCACGCTCATATTCCCCGTCACACCAGGATGTTGCGGGCCAAAGAAGAGGCGTACCGTTTTCTGGGGATCAGTCCGCATTTCCTACCTGCTCTCGCAACGCGGGCTCACGGCGCCCATCATTTCGCTTTCCTCGGCCATGAGAGCTCCCATTCGCCGGTCCGCTCGCCCACATACTCCCGGGGATCCATATGCTCCCGACCCGGCCTTTCTCCGAACCGCTCCATGGCGAAAGCCCGCGTATCGAAGCTTCTGAGCATTGGAGGAGGCCCGTCCCAATTCTCCAGAAGGAACTCCTCGTCCTGCCGGGCATTGCCCGTAAAACAAAGGCCAAACATCTCGTGAAGCTCACGCTCAAACGTCTCGGCATGTGGCCAGAGCGGAATCATTGACGCCATCTCATAACCCTGCCGTGGAATACGGCAGGAAAGCAGGAGTTGCACACGGGCTTGGGGATTCCACAACAGATAGGTAAGCTGGAACTCGTTTTCTTCTTCCCAATCGATACAACTGATGAGTTGCAGGATCACAAATCCCTCCGCATGCTTCACGTGGTAGAGCAATGAGACCATCTGGTCCCGGTGACATTGGATAGACAGGGCATTGCCCACCACCTCACCACGACAAAGATCCCCGAATCTGTCGGAAAGCTTCGTAAGAAGGTTGTTCAGAGGTTCAGAGGCTGGATTGGGGGGATGGGAGACTGGGGGATTGGGGGGATGGGTCGGAAGGATACGAATCCTGTTCTCTGTTCTCTCTTCTCTCTTCATTCTTTGCTCCGTCGTCTGAACGCTGAACGCTTCCTCCCCATCCCCCCCGCCCAGATTCTTCGATCGCTCTGCTCCCTCAGAATGACACGTGTTGTCACGTCCAATGCTCTCCCCCACTCCCCTTCTCCCCTTCGATGTTGGGTGTTGGATGTTGAATGTTTCCTTTTCCTTCCCCATCCCCCCACCCAGATTCTTCGGTCGCGCTGCTCCCTCAGAATGACACATGAACTCACATCCTTGCGTACGCTACCACTGTCATTCTGAGCGACCACAGGGAGTGAAGAATCTGCAACTTCTCAATAAGTCCGTGCAATATCGGAGAAATCCCCCTTAATCCCCCTTTACGAAAGGGAGAAGGTCGGATGCCCGGACTTATTGAGAAGTTGCAAGAATCTCTCCTCTCTCTTCGCTCCATCATCTGAACGCTGAACGCTTCCTCCCCATCCCCCCACCCAGATTCTTCGGTCGCGCTGTTCCCTCAGAATGACGCGTGTTGTCGCGTCCAATGCCAACCACCTTCTCTCCCCCACTCCCCTTCTCCCATTCGAT
>JAUXFG010000244.1 GCA_030620115.1 Candidatus Fermentibacterota bacterium | reverse complement strand
GAAGCGCGGCGATCTCAGTTTGCGAATGAGATTGCTTCGTTGCGGTGCTCCTCGCAATGACAGGTGGAGGAGCTGGTCATCGCGAGCGGAAGCGCGGCGATCTCAGTTTGCGAATGAGATTGCTTCGTTGCGGTGCTCCTCGCAATGACAGGTGGAGGAGCTGGTTCTGCCACCGGGCCACTCGAGAGAGCCCAGGTCTTTCATCGGCCATCCGCAGCTGCGGCCAATATGGGACTACCGCATTTCACAGTCTTCACGTATCGTTCTTTTCCAATCTGATTAAGTTCCTGCGCAGGAACTTAAATAGTTTTCGGGCCAGAATCCATTCTGTGGCCTGATTCGTGGGGCAGTGGACAACTGTTTCATATGCCGGTGTTTCGTTTGGCTCTTGCCCATGTCGTGGCAGTATGCGGCGGAGAGTAGCGATTGAGCTGGGGGCAGACGACATTGACATGGACGGCACAAGCGGCAAACTGCATGGCATGTAAGATGAGTCTGTTCATATCCGCGGCCTTGCCCGGAGAGTGAGGGTATTCCCCATGAGGAGAGTAGTCATATTTCTGCCGTTGGTTGCGGTGGCTGTGGTGATGGTTTGGATGGGGCACAGGCCCGGGCCCGAGGATTTCGTCCTCTCTATGGAAGCTGAGGCGGAGGTCACGGCAGGCAAAGAGTCGATTCTGTTTGATCCGACGCGACTTGGTGCGGGCTGGAGCGAGGCGTTTGAGCCTGAGGAATTCGGGCCCGATGAGCTCTATGCCAAGATCAATGGTGGTGCGGATCACTACCTTGCGCACGGTTTCAAGAATCTGAAGGTATTCTCGTTCCTACAGGATCAGACCGGCGAGTACATCGAGCTTTTCTTGTACGATCAGGGTACACAGGCTCAAGAGATGTATGAGCTGGGCAGACCTCTTGACGCAATGGAGGATCAGGAATTGGGGGGCTACTTCTCCGGCGCAAGCCTTTTTCTGGTAAAGGGTGATTACTATGTCCAAATCCAGGCGGCCATGAACAATCCGGTATCCCGGAAGGCAGTCTCAGAATTGGGAAGAATGATTGTGGAGGCCGTCGCGCTGTGAGTGCGAGCAGGAGAGCCTTTCTCAAGCTGCTCGGCAAGGCTTCGGCCGCAGGTGTCGCACTCTCCGGAGCAGGCCTTTTCTTCCACAACAGAGATCCTCGCGGGGGGCGGCAAGAGATTCTTCTGCTGCCGGATTACCGCCAAGAGCTTGATCCTCCAGAGGTCCCAATGTCCGTGGTCCACCACGAGGACGCGGCACGGGCCGTGGATATTGCCGTGGAGGCCCTTGGAGGGATTGATCAGTTCGTCCGTCCGGGAGATCGGGTGCTCATCAAGCCGAATGTCGGCTTCGACCGGCCGCCCTCGTTTGGCGCCACCACGTCTCCCGAAGTGGTGGCCGCCATGGTTCGGCTGTGCCGAAAGGCCGGTGCGAAAGAGGTCTGGGTCACCGATAATCCCATCAACAACGCGTCACGCTGTTTTGCGATCACCGGCATAGGAAAGGCAACAGAGGAGGCGGGGGGGACCGTGATTCTCCCCCAGCATGTCAACAGCGGCCTGATCTCGCTGAGGGGAAAAGTACTCTCCACATGGGTCGGCCTGGCCGGCATCCTTGCCAAGGCGGATCGGCTCATAGGGCTTCCCACGGTAAAGGACCATAATCTCGCCGGCATCACGGTCACCATGAAAAACTGGTATGGATTCCTTGGTGAAGGAAGGAACTCATTCCATCAGCGTCTTCCCGAGGTGATCGCCGATCTCGGTGCGGCCTTCAACGCTTCATTGGTCGTGGTGGATGGGAGCCGCTCGCTCCTTCGAAACGGGCCCACAGGTGGCAGCCTCTCTGATGTGACTGCCACCAAGACTATTGCCGCGGGCCTCGACCAGGTGGCGTTGGACGCATGGGCGGCGGAGCTCATGGGGCGTTTGCCTCAGCACATCCCCAGCATCACAGAGGCACAGGTCCGCGGCATCGGGACCTCTGACTGGCGGAGCCTGGAACCTGTTGTGGTGGAGAAGTCATGAGCAGCCGACACGGAAGAATTCGGAATCTGAGGAAAGCGCGGGAGAGATTCTTTGCTCCTTTCAGTCGCTCAGAATGACAGGGGTGATGTCCAAAAGGATGTAATACTGTGTGTCATTCTGAGGGAATGGAGCGACCGAAGAATCTGGCGGAGGGGGTGATAGCTGATAACCGACAGTTTGAATTGGGAAATGTGGGAATGCTTGATTGCCTGAATGAAAGACGAAGAGAGGAAGAACCAGGGACGGGGCAACGAGATGTTTTTGATGCTGAGCTGGTCGCTGAAAGCTGAAGACTTGGGCACGGCGTGCCGTGCCCCTACGGGGACTCGAGCCTTGTTATGTGTGCGTGACAGAGAACTCGATTCGGGAGATATCCGGACTATGGTCGAGAAGTCATGAGCAGCCGGCGTGTGAGAATTGTCTATCAATCCTTCTTCCTGATGCTCTTCCTTTTCCTGCTGACGACCAGCAGGACAGGGTGGATTCGCGGAAATCCCGTGGCGCTATTCTTCTACTTCGATCCACTTCTTGCTTTGGGCACTGTGTTCGCCGATTTGACGCTCCATGGGTGGATGATCTTGGCGCTTTTTGTCGCTGTTCCGACACTGTTTCTGGGAAGATTCTTCTGTGGTTGGATCTGTCCCCTCGGGGCGCTAAACGATCTTGTAGGCAGACTCAAGAAACGTCCTCCCCGCGAGGCGCGGGAGGCGAATGCTCCAAGGAAGCTCTTCAGAGCAAAGTACTACATCCTCCTGGCGCTGCTCGCCAGCGCCTTCTTGGGGACACTCCTGTTGGGGCTGCTGGATCCGTTCTCGCTTCTCACCAGGGGCATGTCGCAGGGTATTGGCCCCCTTCTGGCCCTGATGGGTGTGGATGTCTTCAGCCATGAACCCGGCTTCCCTGCGGGGTGGGTCGCGGTGCTCCTCCTGGCGGCGGTTCTTCTCGGCAACTTCTGGATCCCACGGCTGTGGTGCAGGGCGTTCTGTCCATTGGGTGCGTTGCTTGGTCTCTTGTCGAGATGGGCTCCGTGGGGCATTGTGCGCGATGAAGGAAGCTGTACGAGCTGCGCTGTGTGCGTACAGCGGTGCAACGGGGCGGCCGAGCCGGATGGCGAGCTCAGGAGGAGCGAGTGTATTCTCTGTTTGAATTGCATAGATACGTGCCCACCGCAGGGGTTGGCCTTTGGGCGGACAGGGAATTCTGTGCCCGAGCGGCGGGTTCCGGATGCGCCCGGCAGGCGGCTGGCGCTTTCCGTGCTTGCGGGAGTTCTGGCCTGGCCGGTCATTCGTTCCAGCTCACCGCGGGTCGCCAAGGCCGAGAATCGGCGAATCAGGCCCCCTGGCGCCCTTGCCGAGGAAGAGTTCCTGGCGCGTTGTGCCCGGTGCGGCATGTGCGTGCGTACATGTCCCACCGGCGTGATCCAATTGGCCATTGATGAAGCCGGATTCGAAGGATTTTGGACACCGGTCATGCGATTCGATCACGGCTATTGCGAGTTCACCTGCGTGCTCTGCGGGCACGTGTGCCCTACAGGTGCAATCTCCGCCCTGACCCCTATGCAGAAAACCGATCGAGACAACCCCGTGCGGATCGGTACAGCATTCTATGACCGGGGCAGATGCCTTCCTTGGGCCATGGACAAGCCGTGCGTCGTATGTGAAGAGGTCTGTCCTGTGTCGCCGAAAGCGATCTGGACCGAAGAGGTGACCATTCATGATAGAAACGGGAAGCGCATCACCCTCCATAGGCCCCGCGTCGATCCAGCCCGTTGCATTGGATGTGGAATCTGCCAGGACGCCTGCCCAGTAGAGGATCTACCTGCCATAAGGGTCAGCGCGGTGGGAGAGAGCAGGGGCAAGAAGTTCATTCTTTGATATGAGAACAGCGGGGCTCCAGAGCAGGATATTACCACTATCATTTATAACTTCTCAATGGGTCCATGCATCAAATCTTCTCCCCCTTTTGCAAAGGGGGATTGAGGGGGATTTCTCCGATATCGCACGGACTTATTGAGAAGTTACTGTCGCCCCACTGTCATTCTGAGTGAGTGGAATGAGCGAAGAATCTCTCCGAGATTGCGCGGCCTTGAGATTCTTCGCTTGCGCTTGGATGATACCCCATGACGCAGCCGGCCGTGGCAGAACCGGCGTCTATCGTATCTTCACCGCCTGTTTCGCGACTCGCTCACCGTCAACCTGCACTGACAGGATGTACGACCCGGGAGGAGCTTCTCTTCCTCCTTCATCCAGCCCGTCCCATACGAGTACATGATCGCCAGGCCCGAGGCGGCCTG
>JAUXFG010000132.1 GCA_030620115.1 Candidatus Fermentibacterota bacterium | reverse complement strand
GCTGAACGCCTGCGGCGAGCTATTGCCATTAACCTTGTCATTGCTTGGCGGATTATGCTGATGACTCTCCTGGGCAGAGAAACCCCGGAATTGCCTGCTGAGGTGCTGTTCTCGGATTATAGAATTAAGAACCTTGCATGCCTGGGGTTCGGGTTGCTGGAGGACGGATGAGATTGCCCAGACCTTTTTTGTGGGTAAAGGGCAGGGCTAGCCCGGATTTCTCACCAACTTTCGGCAGCAGCAGATGGCCAGTGAGAAATGCGGGCTAAGGGCCATGTGATCACACCTCAATTCGATACCGATTCCGATAGCGATTCCGATCCCGATGATACTGTGGAGGAGAGAATAGCCCCGGTGTTATGTATGTCCAATAGTCAGCTTTCCGGGCAGGGTGAATGTGAAGACACTGCCTTGGCCGATCTCGCTCTCTACACCAACCTCTCCGCCAAGCTTCTCCACAATGCGTCGCACGATGGAGAGCCCCAGCCCGTATCCCGTGGAGCGTACCTGCTCCAGTCGGGTGAAAGGAGTGAAGAGCCGCACCTTTTCGTTCGGCGCAAGGCCGGGGCCGTTGTCGCGTACCGAGAAACGTACCATGCCATCCGCTTGTTCGGTTGCGCTCAACTCCACGCGTGGGGGGCGCCCGCCATATAGAATGGCATTGGAGATGTAGTTGACCCATACCTCCTCTACCCATGGGCCGTAGCCCATGGCCGGCGGCCAGGTTTCGGGCACGATGATCTCCGGCCCATGCTCCTTGATGAGTCGAGTGAGTCGCATCTGAACCTCTGTCACGATACGTGCCGTATTCAGCGGTGTTCTCTGCACATCCTCCTTCTTACGCACCCCGGCCAACAAGAGCAATTCATGAATGATGCTGCTCATCTTGTACCCGACGTGCAAGATGATCTGCAGGCATTCTTGGATCTCCTCTTTCGACATGGTTTCGCGGAACTCTTCAAGTTGCTCGGCAAAACCGATGATGCTTCCCAGCGGGGTCCTGAGGTCGTGGGCTACGGTATGGGCAAATGCGTCCAGATCCTCATTGCGTGTTTGCAGCTCCAGTGCATGGCGCCGGATGTCGTGTTCGGTTCGTTTTCGCTCGATAGCGTAGCGAATGGAACGCTCCAGCAATTCGGCGCTGAGGTGGTCCTTTGCGAGGTAGTCCGCTGCCCCCGCCTTCATGGCAGAGAGGTCCACCTCGCGGCAGCCTTGACCGGTCAGGAGGATGATGGGTGCATTGCAGCCACCGGCAATGGCGGCCCGCATCAGTTCCAATCCGTTTCGTTCTCCAAGACGGTAGTCCACCAGATAGATGTGGTGTCGTGTCTGGTCCATGATCTCCAAGGCATCCTCGTATTCCTTAGTCCACTCAAGATCGAATCGGCTCCACGATGCTTCAGCGAGCAGATCACGAACCAACACGAAGTCATCGTCGTCGTCATCAACCAGGAGTACGCTGATGAGTTCTTGGTCCATCACTGTTTCCTCTGACATAAGCCCCATGTGGGAAGCACTACAGAATCGGTTGGCAATCGATTCCCGATCATGGGCGAATCCTCGCGAGGACTGTCATTTTGGATTCTTGTGCAGACGGCATGATCAAGACGGTAGAGGAGGAAGTGCAACAAACTCAAGCCAATACTTGCCCAAGGTCTTCATCAAGTCTACCAACCCCTCGAAGGTAATTGGCTTGGTGATGAATGAGCTCACGCCCATGTCGTAGGAACGCAAGATGTCCTCTTCGGCCTTTGAGGTGGTCAGCACAACAATAGGAATACGACGCAGGGTCGCGTCGGCCTTGATCTCCGCCAATGCCTCACGCCCATCTTTGCGAGGCATGTTCAGGTCCAGCAGTATCAGGCCCGGGTATGGCGATTTGTCCGGGTCGCTGAACTCGCCTCGCCGGTAGAGATAGTCCATCAGCTCTTCACCGTTCTCCACGAAACGCAAGTCATTTGCCAGGCGATTCTCCTCGAAGGCCTCCTTTGTCATGAGCCGATCGTCGGGATCATCCTCTGCCATGAGGATAGTGATCGGCTGGTGAGTTGAGATCATGAATTATCTCCTTCCATGGATTGTTTCACCGGCAGGGTTACCATGAAGATTGCTCCACGGCCGGGCGTGCTTTCGGCGGTGATGCTGCCGCGATGACGTACTACTATCTTATGACAGATGGCAAGACCAATGCCGCTTCCTTCATACTCTCCGCGGCCATGGAGTCGTTGAAATGGCTGGAAGATCCGCTGGAGAAATTTCTCATCGAACCCAATCCCGTTGTCTTCCACCACAATCCTGCAGCTTTTTTCGCGTTCTATCCAGGGTTCCTTCAGACTTGAGGTGACTTCAGGGTCGGTATCCTCATCCAAAAAATCCCCATGGATCTTTACATGGGGGGCGATGCCATCGCGATGGAATTTCAGGGCATTGCCTATGAGATTCGTGAACAATTGGCACATCTGCATGCGATCCGCTTCGATGGTGGGCAGATTGCCGATCTCTACATGGCCGCCGGTTTGTTGCACACGTATTTCGAGGTCAGAGACCGCCTCCCGCGTGATCTCGCCGAGGTCAACCGAGATAAAGGGCTTCGCCCGCGTCGTGACCCGGGAGAAGGCCAACAGATCGTTGATCATGGCTTGCATTCGGTGGGCTGCTCCGGTCATACGCTCCATATAATCACGCCCCCTCTCGTCGAGGGCATGGGCATACTTGACCGACAGCCGATCGCCGCAGGCCTGCACTTTGCGCAAAGGCTCCTGCAGATCGTGGGACGCGACATAGGCGAACTGCTCCAATTCCGTATTGGAGCGTTCTAGTTCTTTCAGTGCCCTCTGCACCTTGCTCTCCGCTCGTTTGCGTTCAGCGAGCTCTCGCTGGGCCTCTTCGTAGAGTCGTGCGTTCTCGATGGCCACGCCGGCCTGGCTTGCCAACGATTGGAGGAGAGCCGCGTCTGCTTGGTCGTACGCGAACGGCCGCTCGCTCTGCATGCCCAACACCCCGATGACATGGCCTTTGACGTCAATAGGCATGTCCAGTTCGGAACGGGTGTCCAACAGTTCCGGAGCTGCAAGGTAACGTTGATCATCGAGGACATTATTGACCAATACCGGCTTGCCGGTTCGCGCAGCCTCTGAGATAAGACTGGTGGTTGATTGAAGTGTCCCGACCAATTGTCCCCGCGTGAGCCGAACATCAGTATTGCCCACCGTGCTTCCATCTTGAAAGACCAGTCGATCTCCCTCCAACAGCGCAATGCCGACGAAGTACTGGCCGAAACGTTCTTTCGTGGTGTCTACAATCCGACGAAGTACCGCGTCTACATCAAGCACGGTGGTGATAGCGCGACCCACCTCGTTGATGACCTCCAGCTCCTGGGCACGATGGCGGGTCTCCTCCAAGAGCCGCTGGTTTTCCATGGCAATGGCTACCTGGGCGGCAATGGTGGTGAATAGGGCCAGATCGTCTTCATCGTAGAGGTTCTCCTGCTCGTAATTCTGGATGGCCATGACGCCTACTACCTTGTCGGCTGCGACCAGGGGCACGCCTAACCAAGAGCGGGCGAGCTCCCCCAGACTTTTGAGTCCCAACGATTTCTTGAAAGCAATATTTTCCCGGCTGGATCGAAAGAGCAGGGATTTCCGGTTGCGGATGATGTGGCCCGTGAAGCCGGCGCCCACCTTGTAGGTGGCACTTGGTTGCAGAATACCATGTTCCCGACGGAGGACCGTGGTCCACTCGTCGCGGTTTTCCTGGTAGGTGGCAATGTAGAAATTGGTGGTGTCAAAGAGGCGACTGACCTGTTGATGTACCGTCTCCAGCAGTTCTCCCCACTCCAGGGCAGAGGAGATGGCGCGGCCGATCTCGTTGATGATGGCGAGTTGGGTGATCCGTCTTTCCCCTTCGCGAAAAAGCCGGGCATTGCGGATGGCAATGGCGGCCTGGGTGGCGAATAGACCCAATAACTCGATGTTGTCAGATGAGAAAGAGCCTGGATTCTTCGCTGAGATATTGAGGACCCCCAGCAGTTCCTCACCCCATTGGATCGGTACACCCGCAATGGCCGCCACGGGGAGATCATTGTAGATTGGGGCTCGCTTCTTCCATCGCTGATAGTCATTCACGAGAAGCGGCTTCCCCGTTTCCCAGATTTTCCCTGAGAGCCCTTCGCCCCGGTGGAGGGCGCTGCCGTTGGGCGGCGCCCCGGGGCCGATTCCCACAACCCATTCCAAAACATCGCGATCCGGCCTGTAGAGATAGAGCCCTCCACCGTCTCCATCAAGCAGCTCCATGGCTCGTGAGACGATGGAGTGGAGGAGCGAATCCAGATCCAGCTCCGCGGCAAGCTCGAGCCCCACCTGATGTAGTGCTTCGAGTTGGGCCGTGTGTTCCGAGATTCCCTCTTGGGTAGGTTCAGCCTGCGTCATAGATATAGTTCTCCGTTTCATGCTCCCAATGTGACGTCGGCCGGGGTCTGGCGCAATGCCGCTGGAGAGCTGGGAGGCCTGCGGCCAAGTCTGGATTTTGAATTGGGGGATGTTTCAGGACAGGCCAGGAAGTACTTTACACTTTCGTGACCTTCCTCGCAATCACTGAGGGTGGGGCTGGTCATCGCGACAGTAGCGCGGCGATCTCGATGAGCGGATGAGATTGCTTCGTCGTTAGTCTCCTCGCAATGACACGTGGTGGGGCTGGTCATCGCGAGCGGTAGCGCGACGATCTCGATGAGCGGATGAGATTGCTTCGTCGCTACCCTCCTCGCAATGACTGAGGGTGGAGTCAAGTTGATACTTGATTCCCGGCGCTGGTGGAGTATTATCTATGTAAGGACGAGTACCTTTCACTTAATACGAGGACTAAGATGCGGGCTAACCCGACGATTCTCATTGTAGATGATGAAGAGATCATCCGGAAGCTTCTGACAAGAGTCCTCCAGAGGAGAGGCTACTCTACCATTGTCGCCGGGACGGGGAAGGATGGGATGGAGAAGGCTGTGGAAGAGAAGCCGGCGGTTGCTTTGATAGACCTCCAGTTGGGGGATATGTCCGGCGTGGACGTGCTGCGGGAGGTGAGGAAACATTCGCCGGATACGGAATGCATCCTTATTACGGGGCACGCGACGGAGGAGTCTGCTATCGAGGCGGTGAATCTGGGCGCGTACGGCTACATACAGAAGCCTTGGGATGAGGGCCAGCTGCTGATGTTGATCCAGCGAGCCATCGAGAGGCGAGACACGGACAAGCTACTCCGGGAAAGCGAGAAGAGATTCCGGTCTCTGTTCGAGAATTCCCCCGATGCCGTGTTCGTAGAGGATCTCGACGGCACGGTCCTTGAGGTTAATTCCGCCGCATGTCGGCTTCATGGTCTGACGAGCGATGAATTGATTGGGAAGAGTGTCCTCGAACTTGTTCCCCCTGACAAGAGGGAAGAAGTGGCGCGTGACTTTCCGGGATTGTCGCAGGGCGAATATGGTCAAGTTGATGGATACAGTTGGACCAGTGACGGTTACGCGGTACCTGTAGAAATCCGGGCAGGTCCCATCGACTACGCCGGCAAGCCGGCCGTCCTGCTCCAGGTCCGCGACATCACCCATCGCAAGAAGGCCGAGGAGGCGCTACGCAGGGCGCATGATGAGCTGGAGATACGGGTTCAGGAGCGGACCGCGGAGCTCGTTGAGGCGAACAAGAATCTGCAGGAAGAGGTCGCCCAGCGGAGGAGAGCCGAGGATAAGCTGAAAGACCGTGCCACCCGGTTGGCGCTCATCAATGAGATCGGCAGACAGATCGTTGCGGAGCTCGAGCTGGACGATTTGCTGGGAGTGGTGCACCAACAGATCAGCAGGCTCTTCGATGCGGGGAACTTTTATGTCGCGCTCTATGAGGAGCGAAGCCGCCAGTGGTTTTTGGCCCTGAGCATCGAACACGGCAAGCGTCAATCCCTCATGTTCCGCGCCGTGGATGTGGGTCTCACCGGCTGGATCATCCGGAATCGGGAGCCGGTCTTGCTCCACAGCTCCCAGGAGTACCACGCCTTTCATGAAGCGCAGGGGATAGAATTCCTGGGTGAACGTGCCGTCTCGTGGATGGGAGTTCCCCTTCTGGTTCGGAACAAGGTGGTCGGAGTGATGGGCATTCAGAGCTACGAGCAGGAGAACCTGTTCAACCAGGAGGATTTGACTCTGTTCTCGACCATCGCTGCCCAGGTGGCCATCGGATTCGAGAATCAGCGGTTGCTCAAGGAATCCAGGCAAAGAGCCCAGGCATTGGCGACCATCAACGAAGTAGGGCGTGCCGTCACCTCCGTGCTCGGCGTAGATGCGGTACTTCGTCAGATTGTGGACACAACCAAGGCGCATTTTGGCCAATACTTTGTCGGCATTGCGCTGCTGGAGGGAAGTCGGCTCGTTTTTCGAGACGGCAGCACGGTGGGTGATGCCGACATCCGGCTCACCCCGGGCCAATTGATCGGCACACTCGATTCAACGACGAGTCCCATAGTAGAGGCCGCGAGAACCGGCAAGCCGATACTGGTCAATGATGTCCTCAGTGAACCTTGTTACGTTGCATCCCCGGAGTTGCCGGGCACTCGCTCCGAACTCGAGCTTCCCATCATAGTGAAGGGCCGTTTTATTGGCGTATTGGATGTGGAGAGTGACCAATCCTACGCTTTCGATCAGTCCGATGTGCCCCTCCTCCAATCGCTGGCCCACCAGGCCGGTATTGCCGTTGAGAATGCCCGGCTATACGAGCAAGCCCAGCAGGAGATCTTCGATCGCAAACGAGCCGAGGAGGCGCTGGAGTCTGAACGGGCCTCTTTGGCTGACCGCGTCGCAGAACAGACGGCGGAATTGCGTGCGGCCAATACCGAGCTGGCCAGAGCCTCGCGCCTGAAGGATGAATTCTTGGCGAATATGAGCCACGAGTTTCGTACGCCACTGAATACGATCCTGGGTGTATCAGAGGCGCTTCAGGAGCAAGTATACGGCGAGATGAATGAGAAACAACTCAAATCGTTGTGCCGGATTGAGGAAAGCGGGCGGCATCTGCTGGCCCTGATCAATGACATTCTTGACGTCTCCAAGATCGAATCGGGAAAAGTAGAACTTGAGTTCGGGCCAGTCGCGGTGGAGGCGCTCTGCCAGGCGGCCCTGGGCCTTTTGAAGCAAGGAGCCCACAAGAAAGAGCTCCAAGTATCCTCACAAATCGGCCCCGCGATTCGGACGATCCGGGCTGATGAGCGCGGGCTGAAGCAGATCCTGGTGAATCTCTTGAGCAATGCAGTGAAATTCACACCAAAGGGCGGGTCCATTGGGCTTGAAGTGGAAGCTGATACGGATCAGGGAGCAGTTCATTTTACGGTCTGGGATACGGGTATCGGCATCTCACAGGAAGCTATGGGGCGGCTTTTTGAGCCGTTTGTGCAGTTGGACAGCAGGTTGTCCCGTGCGTATGAGGGTACGGGATTGGGCTTGTCCCTGGTCCATCGGTTGACCGCACTACATGGAGGAAGTGTTGGATTGGAGAGTGAGGAAGGAGCGGGGAGCCGGTTCACGGTGTCCCTGCCGTTGGAGCGTGACGAGGAAGAAGGTATTGGGGAGCGCCGTATCGCAGTGGGCGAGCGGGGGAGAAGGGGCGTGGTGACGGTGATGTCCTTCGGTGCGGACAATACCTGTCAAGCCGCTATCGATTTTTTGGAGGGAGAGGGCTATCGAGTTGTGGACCGAAGTAATGTTTCCGGGGTGATGGCATACGCGCGAAAGGAACGGCCCAAGGGAGTTGTCATAAACATTGATGTGCCGCATATCGATATCGCAGAAGCGATCCGGCGCATGAGGGCAGAGTCTGATCTGGATGGCATCCCTCTCATCATCATCACTTCGCTTTCCATGCCCGGAGATCGCGAGCGGTGCCTCGAGGCGGGGGCGGACGAGTACCTGAGCAAGCCGATCAGACCACAGGTGTTGGTGGACTTGCTCTCGGCACGAGAGGAGCAATCCTGAAGATGCGGGCTTTTCGCTATGGCGGAGCAGTTTGGGTTCGGGGTTCAGGGTTCGGATGACGGAGAGAGGATGTGGGAGAGATTCTTCGCTCCCTGTAGTCGCTCAGAATGACAGTGGTGGTGCAGAGATGGATGTGTGAATGCCTGTCATTCTGAGGGAGCGGAGCGACCGAAGAATCTGGGCGGGGAGGGGAAGAGAGCGTACAGCGTACAGCGTACAGATGACGGAGACGGAGGGGAGGAGAGCGTTCAGCGCTGAGATGACAGAACGAGGAGCAAGGAGAGATTCTTCGCTCCCTGCAGTCGCTCAGAATGACAGTGGTGGTGCCTATGTCGATGTGTGAATGCGTGTAATTCTGAGGGAGCGGAGCGACAGAAGAATCTGGGAGGGGAGGGGAGAGGAGAGCGTGCAGCGTTGAGATGACGGAACAAGAAGCAAGGAGAGATTCTTCGCTTCTTGCCGTCGCTCAGAATGACAGGGATGCTTGGCATTGGACGTGGCAACACGTGTCATTCTGAGGAAGCGGAGCGACCGAAGAATCTGGGAGGGGGGGGGGAGGAAGAATCTGGAATCTATAATCTATAATCCAGGAATGGGGGATTGGGAGGATTGAACGTCGAACATCGAACATTCAACATTCAACATCGAATGTCGGATTTGAAGAGGGGGATTTGGAAGAAGGGAAGCTGATAGCTGACAACCGATAGCGGAGAGCTGATGAGAAATGCGGGATGAACAGACGATTCTGATTGTGGATGATGATGAGAGTATCAGGAGGCTTCTATCAAGAATTCTCCAAGTGAACGGTTATTCCCCTGTTGTGGCCGAGACGGGGAAGGCTGGGATGGAGAGGGCTGTTGAAGAGAAGCCGGCGGTTGCTCTGATAGACTTGGAGTTAGGGGATACGTCGGGCGTGGACGTGTTGCGGGAGGTAAAGGGGTTTTCGCCGCGTACGGAGTGCATCCTCATGACGGGGCATGCGACGGAGGAGTCTGCCATCCAGGCGGTGAATCTGGGCGCGTACGGCTACTTGAAGAAGCCCTTGGAGGAAGGTCAGCTTCTGATCATGATCCAGAGGGCCATAGAGAAGCGTGGCGCGGAGGAGGCGTTGCGCCGAGCGCGTGACGAGCTGGAGATTCGTGTTCGGGAACGGACATCGGAGCTGGCTGCTGCAAACGAGACATTGTCTCTCGAAGTTGCTCGGCGGAAACGGATAGAGGCGGCGTTGGAAGAAGAGCGGGCCATGTTGGCGGAGCGGGTGGCAGAGCGGACGGCGGAGTTGAGCGCCGCCAACAGAGAGCTGGCCCGTTCGTCCCGCTTGAAGGACGAGTTCCTGGCTAGTATGAGCCATGAGCTGCGGACGCCGCTGAATGCGATTCTAGGCATGTCAGAGGCGCTCCAAGAGGAGGTGTTTGGCGCCTGCAATGAGAAGCAGCACCGGGCGCTCAAACGGATAGAGGAGGGCGGCCGGCATCTGCTCGCGCTGATCACGGACATCCTTGATCTCTCGAAGATCGGAGCGGGTAAGATCGAGTTGGAGATGGGAGTGGTCTCGGTGGAATCATTCTGTCATTCGGCCCTTGGGTTCATCAAAGCGGAGGCTCAGAAGAAGGAGCTTACGATCTCTTCTTCATTCGATAGTTCGGTGGGAACGATCCGTGCCGATGAGCGGCGGCTGAAACAGGTCCTGGTGAATCTCCTGAGCAATGCCATGAAGTTCACGCCGGAGGGCGGGTCGATTGGGCTTGAGGTACGAGGTGATGCAGACCAGGAAGCGGTTTACTTCACCGTGCGGGATACGGGCATCGGCATTGCAGCAGAGGACATGGAGTCTCTCTTCAAACCGTTTGTGCAACTGGATGGGAAATTGGCGCGGGAGTATGAGGGTACGGGACTGGGGCTGGCATTGGCCCATCGTTTGGCCGAGATACATGGGGGAAGCATCTCCGTGGAGAGCGAAGTCGGCAGAGGGAGCCGCTTTACGTTGTCGTTGCCATGGGGTGGTGGTGATCGGGAAGCGGAGGAGGAGAAGGTATTCGAAGCAGAGCAACGGGAGGACGAAGGAACAGAGAAAGTCTCCAAGAAGAGCGGTGTGATTGTCTTGCTGGCCGATGATCAAGAGGAGACCATCAACACGATATCCGACTACCTTGAGGTGAAGGGGTACCGGATGGTGATCGCACGGGATGGAGCAGAGGCGGTGGCCCGTGCATTGGAGGAGCGGCCCGATGTAATCTTGATGGACATCCAGATGCCGGGGATGGATGGATTGGAGGCGACTCGGCGGATCCGAGAGAATGATGATCTGGCATCCACGCCCATTATTGCGCTGACCGCCTTGGCCATGCCGGGAGACCGGGAGCGCTGTCTGGAAGCAGGTGCGGACGAGTACTTGAGCAAACCGGTGAGTCTCAAGGGATTGGTTGCGATCATAGAAAAGCTGGTTGAGAGGGAGTCTTCAATCTGAGAATCTGAAATCTCTAATCTGAAATTGAGACTGGGGGACAAGACCCGCTATTGAACGCAGTCGGGGCTAGCCAAAACCTCGCGGATTCTCTTGAGCAAGAATTCCGGTGTAAATGGCTTCTGCACAAGCACGATGCCGGATTCCAATACTCCGTGATGAGCCATGGCATCATCCGTGTATCCGGAAATGTATATCACCTTCATTCCAGGCCGTTTCGATTCGATCTCTTCCGCAAGCTGCTTACCGCTTTTCCCGGGCATCACTACGTCAGTCACCATCAG
>JAUXFG010000022.1 GCA_030620115.1 Candidatus Fermentibacterota bacterium | reverse complement strand
TCTTCGCTCCTTGGAGTCGCTCAGAATGACAGTGGCAGTGCGCAGAAGTATGTGGCGCTACGTGTCATTCTGAGGGAGCGGAGTGACCGAAGAATCTCGGTGGGGGAGGAGGAGGAGAAGAGAGCGTTCAGATGACGGGGCAAGGACCAAGAGGGGGATTGGGGAATTGAACATCCAACATCCAACATTCAACGTCGAATGAGAGAGGAGATTGGGAGGACGAGGGAGAATCTGGAATCTGGCAATCTATAATCTCAACAGGAAGGTACGAAGGATCGGCTGGTGTGCGGATAGCCGATAGCTGAGAACTGACAACCCTATCCCACATTTCTCACCAACTATCTGCTGCAGCGCCGCATTTGGCCCTGCCTGCGGCGTTACGCTCCTTCGGCCTCCTCACCGTATCGCAGAGGATACGCCTTCGGGCTTCGCCACGGCGGAGCCAGGCTACGCCCTGACAGAGCCGGGGTCCTCGGTCGCAAGCCTTGCAGCCACAGCCAACTACGCCGCTTCGCGACGAAAGCCGGTGAGAAGTGCGGGCTATTCAAGATCAGGGATGATGTGAGGAGAGCTTTGGGCTATCTTCATCCCGGATTCGAAATGCTCCAATCCAAACCCTGCCTCTTACCGGAGGATGAGATGTTTCCTGCAGTCTTGGTTTCCCGTCGGGGCGTGGCAATGCCGGCCTCTCCTATTCGAAAACTCCACCCGCTGCTCGTATCGGCTCAAGCATCGGGCGCCAAAGTCTTCCGTCTGAATATTGGTCAACCTGACATAAAGAGCCCCCCCGAGCTTCTGCGCGGCTATCAGGAATTTTGTGATGAGGTGCTTCCCTATGGTCCTTCGCAAGGAATCCCGGAGTACATCGCCAAGCTCATTATCTACTACGCTCGTTTCGGGATCGAACTGGAGGAGCGCGACATTTTCGTTACCACGGGGGGAAGCGAAGCCATCATCTTCTCGCTGATGGCGGTGGCTGATCCGGGCGACCAGGTCATCATCCCTGAGCCCTTCTACACGAACTACAACGGTTTCAGCACCATGGCCGGCGTTGAGATCAAACCACTTACCACTACCCTGGAAGAGAACTTCGCTCTGCCGGCGCTGGATCGGCTCGAAGCCCTTATCAGCCCCAAAACCAAGGCGATTGTTCTGTGCAGTCCGGGAAATCCCACTGGCGCCGTGTTCGCCAGAGAGAAACTTGAGGGCGTGGCCGAGATTGCGAAACGACACGGCCTGTATCTCATTGCAGACGAGGTCTATCGGGAGTTTGTGTACGATGGAGAGAAACACACGAGCATTCTCGAGATCCCCGGCATCGAGAAGAACGCCATCGTAGTGGATAGTATCTCCAAGCGCTACAGCGCCTGCGGTGCGCGGGTGGGGTGTATCGTATCCCGAAATCAGGAGTTCATGGACGCCGTGCTGAGATTGGGCCAGGCGCGGCTCTGCCCCCCCACGGTGGATCAGATCGCCGCCGCGCGCGCGGTGGACACCCCACAGTCATACTTCGATGACGTCCTATCCGAATACGACGCCAGACGCCACCTCCTCTACAGACGACTCAAGAACATGGGAGTTGGATGCAAGCTCCCCGGCGGCGCTTTCTATATGATCGCCCGCCTTCCGGTCAAGAACGCCGACGACTTCGCCGCATGGCTGCTGCGGGAGCATCGGTATCAGGGCACCACCGTCATGATTGCACCCGCCGAAGGCTTCTACGCCACCCCTGGTCTGGGCAGGAATGAAGCCCGCCTGGCCTATGTCCTCTGCTGTGAAGACCTGGAGAAAGCCATGGATTCATTTGAGGCGGCGCTGGATACGTATCGGGATTGAATCCCCTCGTCCGGGAATCCATAACGCTATCGGAATCGGGATCGGAATCGCTATCGAAATAAGCCACCCCATATCTCTCGCCTTCATCAAACATCAAGATTCTCGTGACGGAGGGCCATATGATCATACCTCAATTCGATCCCGATAGCGATGCCGATTCCGATGAAGTATGATGGAGGGACGCGTTTCATCGCGTCCGCGGTCTGCGCCATAAGCTATAGGCCCTTAGAGCCCCAGTTCCTCGTGCGCCTCTTGCATACCCTCCAGCACCATGGCTATGAATACCGAGAGCTCCACACCCAGGGCTGCTGCCGCTTCCCTGATAGCAGCACGATCAACAGCCCGGGCAAACGATTTATCCTTCATTTTCTTCCTGACCGATTTGACCTTCACCTCCTCAAGCTTCTTGCTGGGTCTGACCAGAGCGGTGGCACTGACCAACCCTGATAGCTCGTCAACACCCCAGAGCGCCCAATCGAGCTTCGATTTCCGGGGCGCACCTGTTCGCTCCGAACCGTGGGAGGCCACTGCATGCACCAACTCATCAGGAAGGCCCATGCTCCCGAGCCATTCAACGCCCTTCCGGGGATGCACGTCAGGGTGTTCCTCGTAGTCGATATCATGAAGCAGGCCTGCAAGAGCCCAAAGCTCCTCGTCCTCACCTAACGCCAGGGCGACACCGCGCATTCCTGCCTCCACGCCGTAGCAGTGCTTCAGGAGGGCCTCGTCCTTCATGTGTCTCTTGAGCGCCGCGAGCGCTTCCTCTCTACTGAGCAGCATAGCCTCCTCCATTTCGTTCGTTCTCTCGTCCCTTCTCGATAAGTCCGTGCATGGCGACCTTCTATCGTCAAGTCTTTCTCTCTTTCTTCCTCCGTCATCTGAACGCTGCGCGCTGCACGCTTTCTTCCCATCCCTCCACCCAGATTCTTCCTCCCCATTCCTCCATTCCCCCATTCCAACATTTCCCCATTCTTCCAGATTTCCCCATTCTTCCAGATTTCAGATTCAAGATTGCCAGATTATACATTCCCAAATCCTCCTCTCACTGGACGTCCACGAGATACACACGTTATCGGACATACCCCAAAGCCCTCAAACGGTCTTCCAGTGAACCGGTTCGTGGAGTCATGGCCGGCTCTTCCAATGGGCCTTCGTAGGATTCGCAGGTCTTGACCCTTGCCATGGTTCCGGACTCGAAGAGGTTGGTGAGGACATTTCCATCCATATCGTCAGCCACAGGCAATCCCGCATACGACAAAACCGTTGGTGTCACATCGTACACCGATGCACGGAATCTCTTCTCCTCCTGTCTGACGCCGGAACCGGCTACCACGATTATCCCATCGAGGGCATGGTCCCAGGAATCGTGAAGACCGGTGTCACGGTAGAGCGCTCGACCGCTGCCGATGTTCTTCCGATCCCAGAATTCCGGCACGTACGGGCTTCCCTGGGTGATGGCAACAAGATGTGGTGCATCTCGAAGGAAGGGTCCATGATACACATCTTCGCGCCTCGAGAGGAGAAGGCCAAGCGATCGAAACCCTCGTTCTGCGTCCGTCACAGTGGGGGCGAGGCGTACAAGCCGATCTTGAAGCGCACTGATCTCTGCTTGGGAAAGCAAGCGCTCATTCAGATACACGCTCCACATGGTGCTCCATGCCAAGCTCGACTCGGGGAGTACCTCCTCATGGTTCCCAAATGTGGTAAGGCCTAACTCCGCCAGCCAACTGTTCAGATCGATCCGTCGCTCATACCGGGCGAAGCCATGATCCGAAAGAAGAAGGATCAACGCATTCTCCGGGGCGCCACGTATTATGTCTCCCGTCACCCGGTCGACCTCTTCGAGCACCGCAATAGTCTTCTCGTCGTCTCCATAGAGATGCTGCATATGATCCGGCGCCAGAAAGACGCATGAAAAGAAATCCCATCTTCTTCTGGATTGCACATCAGAGCAGAGATCACCGAACCAGGTGGTGTGTTCCACGGCCGGCTTCCAGTTCCAGCGCACAAAGGGGAGGAAATAGTGGTGTTCCCGAAGAAGCGTATCGGCCCAGGCAGCGGGAAAGGTGATGGGCCCGGGCATGTGCTCTATCTTCCTGTACACGGGCGAAAGCCACAGCCTGACTTTGGTCTTGTGTACACTTCTCAAGGTGATTCTGGCCCATCCGCGCTCTCCTCCCACGGTCACCTCGAACCACGGCGCCCATTCATTGAGGGCTATCTCCGGGCCGGCAAGGAAAAGCCCATTTTCCGCGTTGCGTACCGTGATGGTCGGCGTGCCACCACGTGGGCGCCTGAGGATAAGATCCACCTCTGTCTCATGCAGGAACGTGGATGCACTCATGGCCGCTCCATGGATCCCCGCTTCGCCGCCCCAATCCGTCACATCAAGAAGCAATGGAGGCGCAAGGATACAGGGCGAGAACTCCCCTGAGATACAGATGCCGTTGATGGCCTTGGCAGGATACGTGAGGGGCACATTGACCACCGCGCAACTTCTTCCTTCTGCGGAGAGGATCTCCCAAAGCCATTTCGCACGCACATCATCTCCCGATAGATCACCAAGATGCGGAAGATCATCCTCGCGTCGTCCGAAGTGATAGATACCCGTCTTCGCAGGATTCTTGCCCGTATAGATCGCCGCCCAGGCAGGGGGAGAAACAAAACAGGGCGTTGATTCGAGGATCCCGGCTCTTCCTCTTCCCATCAGGGAAGCAAGATGAGGCAATCTCCCTTGGTCGAGGAGTGGGTCAAGAATCTCCCATGTAGCCCCGTCCCACCCAATGATGACCACGGGACGTTGACCAAGGACAGGGGAGAAAAAACTCTGGATGCAAACCAAGAAAGGCAAAAAGAGCCGCAATGGAATTCCGGGTTTGCCGGACATTGCTTTCGGAAGGGCCATCACTGTTTCTTTTCCACAAGAAGCTCGAAGGAAGGCGCCCACTGGGATGGACCTATCCACCCGCACCATCCAGACCCCACCCCCAAAGCCTGAAGTGGCCTCTCCTCCCCTATCTCCCAGCAGACCTCTGTATGCGCCTCCATGGATCGCTCACCAAGACACGACCATCCGCCTGCTTCATCACCAACCCCCAGCATCACCGTGCCGCCGGATGGCACTGATCCCACGCAGGCCTTTTTGCCTTCCACTCGAAGCGGAGGAATCCAGTTCCACAGACCGAGCGTGTGGAGAAGAGTGCTATCCTGAAAATCCACCACAAGCCGATACAGACCAGGCCCCGGGCAGTCTATGGCCGCTGACCACATCCCCCCTGCCGGCCCAGTACCAACATCCAACTCGGTATGATCAATGAGACGACCCCTGTGCAGCTCCCCCGGGAGCGGAAGCCGCCCCTTGGAAAACCAATCTTGTGTCCGCACCTGCTCGATCCTCACATGAACCCTCGATTGAAGATTCCGCGCGCAACCGCTGAGCCGCATCATGCCCTCTTCCATTACGACAGAGTCGAGAAACAGCTCGCTTCGCGTGATGAGCCGGCGCAGAGCCCGCGCCCGAGGCGCCCACTTCGTTGAAGTCAGGTTTGCTTCCATGTCGGCCAGAATCCCCCGCGCCTCGTCATAGTTGCCAAGCTCTGCCTCAAGCCAGGCCAAATGCCAAAGCGCCGGTCCGGCGGCATCAGTTCCTGGATATTCATCCGCAGCCATCCGAAGCAGTCTTCTGGCAATAGATGAAGAGTCGGGAGTACCCGGCGGCTGACCAAGGGAAAGATGAGCGTAGAATCGTCCGAGCTCCACGCTGGCCCCGGCCCTCTGCCACAACAGTGGAGCGGAATCCAGCACGGTTCTGATACAGGCCATTTCCTGGGAAGCATGCTGCGCCGCGTCCTTGCGGTCACCTGCCTGTGCGGCCCGGCCATGGTAGTAGACACAATTGAGCAAGAGCGAATGGTAGGAGACAGAATCCTCCTCTGTCTCGAGGCCATGGGTTTCATAGGCATCTATTGCTTCAGCAAACTGCACGCCGGCTTTGTTTCCCCACAGCTCCCACTCCCCAGGCTTGTTCATGGCTCTGGCCCTCAAGCCTTGGGCCACATGTGCTCGAAGACCTCCCGCGGCTTCAGCGGAGTCGATCAAAACGAGCGCGGCTCGAGGAGGAAGGGAGGCGAGCCGGCTCTCCACCAAAGCATATCCTGGTGAGACACCCTGTGCAGGCAACAAGGAACAGGCTCCCATGAGAAAGGCCAACGCTGGACGCCATACCATTTCAGGGAATCCGTTGGATCTGGGCGCCCACGGCCCGCAGCCTGGTCTCGATTGCTTCATAGCCCCGGTCAATCTGTGTAATATTCTGAATTTCGCTCTCCCCCTCCGCCACGAGAGCCGCAATGAGCAAGGCCATGCCCGCACGGATGTCCGGGCTGGCCAAACGCGCTCCCCGCAGTGGAGATGGCCCGGAGATCACCACTCGATGGGGGTCACACAGGATGGCATCCGCTCCCATGGCGATGAGACGGTCTACCCAAAAGAGCCTACTCTCGAACATCTTCTCGAAGAGCAGGACGGTACCGGCGGCTTGCGTCGCAGTGACCACCAGGATGCTCAAGAGATCGGCGGGAGTCGCGGGCCACGGACCGTCCGAAAGCCGTGGGATCGTCTCGCCAAAGTCGCGTTCGACGACCATGGCGTCACGCCCGTCACATCTCACATGGTAGCCACGTATCTCGATCTTCGCCCCTAATCGCCGTAGCGGCCTGAGCACAGGATCGAGTTGGGCGGGGTCTACCGGCCCCACGGTGAGGAGACTCTTCGTGGCGGCAGCCAACCCAAGGAAGCTGCCCACTTCTATGTGATCCGGTGAGATTCGGTGCGTGCAGCCCCCAAGCCCGCGCTTCCCACGGATCACCAATCTATTGCTTCCCACCCCATCTATTTCGGCACCCATGGCCTGAAGCATGCGGCACAAACCCTGCACGTGCGGCTCGCAAGCGGCAGGATAGATCACTGACTCGCCTGGCGCGGCGGCAGCCAGCATGAGCGCATTCTCCGTGGCCATGACCCCTGGTTCATCCAAGCAGATACTGCCGGGGGAAAGGCCATCGCGTGAAGTCGACAGCGTGAGCTTCTGCCCCGCGGAATCGCATGAGGCCCCCACTGCGGAGAAGGCCTGGAGATGGGGATCCAGACGCCTTCGTCCGATCCTGTCGCCCCCTGGCAGACCGAGCTCCGCGTGCCCCAATCGCGACAGAAGTGGCGGCGCAACGAGGAACGAAGCCCTCAACTTCCCATAGTGCTCAGGAGGAGCGGAGGCCGAAAGTGTGCCCTTGGCGCGAATCCGAATGACATGGCGGTCCACCCACTCCATGTCGGCGCCGAGAGCCTGTAGCAAGGCGATCATTGATTCCACATCAGCGATGCGTGGCACGTTTTCGACTCGTACCTCCTCCTCGGTAAGCAGCGCCGCTGCCAACACCGGCAATGCTTCGTTCTTGTTTCCCCCTGGCGTAAGGGTCCCCTCTAATGTGGCGCCGCCTTGGATCCTAAAAAAGCTCATGCACCCTCCATTTCCGTACGCTCGCCGACCTCGCGCTGCGCGGGATTCGCGACGACGTTGTCCGGCTGACCTTTGACCTCTGATCCCGCGTACTGCGCGGGATTGCGGCCGGAGGCCGCCTTAGGAGCAGCAATTCGAGGCCTGCTCCATACTGCCGTCTCTCAACACCGGCCTGGCGCCATAGACTGTCCACCGTCTGTTCCATGAACGGCATGTCGTAGTCAATGTATACAAACCATACCCGCTCATGGTCTCGAAAAAGCTGCTTCACCGAACGTACGATGCTCCGTGACTTGGGAGGGCGGTGTGCGTCATATGTCGAAACAAGGAGCATACTATCCACTGCCGAATAACGCACCGCCGGGGCAACGGGGTAGAAGTCAGTGATGAAGTGGCTATTCCGGGAACCGGTCAGGTAGATTGCATCGCCTGGTCTGGCCGTCGCGCTCACCGCACCGGAAAGCGCACGCCAATCCTCCGGATGGATGGCATAGCTGCTCTGTCCGGACTGCGCTGCTACCGTCACAAGCCACAGAGCCGCCAAAGAGAGGGGAATCCCTCGATGAAGCTTGGCTGCCCCGATCCCCAGTATGATAACATAGGCGCCATAGATGGGAAGCAAGAGATTGGCCGGTGATCCTTCGTAGGCCAGGAAAAGGAATGTGGGGAGAAAAAAGAGCCCAAGAAGAAGCACATGCCGGCGGTCCGCGCCCACGATCTGCGCCACACCCCACAGAAGTATAACCAGCGGAAGCACCACCTGAAGCAATACCAAGAAAATCGTGGGCCAGCGCAGAAGATCGGTTATCGAGCCCGCATCCAGACGCGTAAAGAAGTATCCGGCACCCAGGTAGTAGACCTGACCAGCTATTTTTTTTACTGCGGCCGGGAAGCCCGGAGTCGTTCCCAGGTGATTCCCCTGCAGTCTGCATAACAACTGCCGCAGCAGTGAGAGAAACAGAGGAAAACACGCCAGCATGGTGATGGCTCCTGTCATCAAGACCGGTTTCCGCGGAGACCGGAACAGGAGCAGAAGGAAGAGAGGCCAGCACGCTATCCACCCGAGGTGGTGGAGCGAGATGGATAACGCAGTGCCGATTCCCCACAGAACGAGACCCCGTCTTTTTCCGGCGAGGCTTTCGAGAACGCCGAGGAATGCCAATGCCTGGAAGAGGGCCAATGGCGCATACATCCGTGCCTCTTGCGCGCCGAGTCGAACAAAGGGGGAGATCGCCGCAAACCACGCCGCCCAAACCCCCGCATGTCTGCCGCCCATCTCGGAAGCCGCTCGGTACACTACGAAAACAAAGGCTGCCATGCAGCATGCTGAGGGGAGCCGTAGCGTAATCTCGGAAACGCCGAGAAGTTTCATCCAGATGCTCATGAACCGGAAATACGCGGCAGGATGCTCATACGGGACAAGCCCGTGTTGGGCAATACCAAATGTAGCACCTTCATCAGCCCAGAGAGAGGCATGCCCGAGATGCCATAGGTGAAGTCCTAATGCAACAAGCGCGGGGGCTGCCGGGTGCGGAAGAACCGCCGAGCCGAGCTTTCTGATCTTTCTGATTTGCGACATCTCTCTATCCGTCTTCAATAGGTTGGAAACTTCACAAACGAGTCAGGTTTTGCGACGACGTTTGTGGGTTAGCTGCGAGCTGATGCTGGATGCTGGAAGGAGAACGGAACGATCTGGGTTCCATCCAGTATCCAGTGACCAGCAACCAGCATCGCTAGTCATAATGCAACGAAGCTGGGCCATTCTTCATTTTTGAGCAAGGGAATCGAAAGCGGATCGGCTGAGAGCTAGGCACATGGAGAGCGAGGGAGGTAAAGACAGATGCCCCAGTGCGGGCCACTGGAGCTGGTGAGCGGATTCGAACCGCTGGCCTACGCATTACGAATGCGTTGCTCTACCAGCTGAGCTACACCAGCAAAAATCGAGAGTTTAGCCCCCGCCCGACATCGGGGTTCCAAAGCACCATACTCTCAAGTGTATCCATGGAAGCGAAATGAGCGTAGTACGTTCAAGCATGCTTGCCGTGGTGTGGTTCTGTACATTGTTCCGAACAAAGCCTGGTGGAGCTGACGGGGATCGAACCCGTTACCTCTTGTCTGCCAGACAAGCGCTCTCCCGGATGAGCTACAGCCCCGGAACAAGAAAAAGCGGCAGCATTTTATGGGAGAGCGGCATCCGCTGTCAACCCCACTCCTGGAATGTCCCGAGGGAGTCGTATCCTCAGCCCACGGGATACGGGGCTGGTGAGAAGTCCGGGCTGAACGTCCGGTTGCCAGCTTGACACTTGCCATTTCTCCGGGCTTGTTCATCGCTCGGTTAGTCTGGAGGTTGAGATGCGCGATGTTGATGAAGTGATTGTAGCGGTGCTGAATTGCTGCGGGATTGCGGGGGATAACCATAGTGAATCGTCTGTGGCGTAGCCTGTACTATTCCGTTTTTATTCCGGGGTTCGAGCTGAGCGCCCGGATAGCCGCTCTTCGGAATCAGAAGGTCCGGCGGGGGCTCGAGAACCGCCGATGGGCGCCTGTAGCGGGGCCAACCCGCTTGGGCAACAAGACGCCGAGATTCTGGTTCCATGCAAGCAGTCTTGGCGAGTTTGAGCAGGCCCGCCCCATCATCGAGGAATTGAAAGGGCGACATCCAGGCGCAATCGTGTGGGTCACCTTTTTCTCCCCATCCGGCCTGGAACACGCAAGAGGATATCAGCACGCCGACCAGCTCTTCTATCTGCCCATGCACCGGACCGAAATTAGGTGCACCCTTCGGTCCTTCAACCCGGATCTGATTGTCTTCGTGAGCTCAGACGTGTGGCCTGGATTGGTATGGGAAGCATTCGACCTGGAGGTTCCGGTAATATTGGTGGATGCGATCCTCCGCCGGAAATCGAGGCGGTACAGGAGCGCCCTTCTGCCATTCCAGAGGAGCTACTACTCTCTCCTTTCTCTCATCTGTGCCGTCACGGAACAAGACGCGCGTCGATTGCGCACACTGACCGGACCTGATGCACCGATTGAGGTGGCGGGTGACTCCAGGTTCGATCGGGTATGGCAACGCGCACTTGGCGCCGCTTCCTTGGGAACCCTGGAAGAGATTCTCCGCGGAGCCCCAAGACCCCTGTTGGTTGCAGGCTCAACCTATGCGCCGGAAGAGAGAGCACTCGTGGGCGCATTGTCACGTTTGGGAGGCCCGGCCGCGGGTTTGTCTCTTGTGATTGTCCCCCACGAACCAACGGAAAAGCGGCTGGATGCGGCTGAACAGCTCTTTCGAGGAGCCGGATGGGAGGTGAAGCGTCTCAGTCGGCTGGAGCGCAATGAATCATGGGGTGTTCTGCTCTTGGATCGTGTTGGTGTGCTTGCCGAATCTTACCGTCATGCCGACTTCGTCCTTGTGGGAGGAAGCTTCCGCGCCCGCGTTCACAATGTCATAGAGCCTGTGGCGTCGGGAAAACCCGTAGTCATCGGCCCATTCCACGAGAACTCCCCTGAAGCCACCGAGATGGTTCAGAACGGCACCATTCTGGCAGTAGAAGGCGAATCAGAGCTTGCGGCAGTCTTGGATTCCTGGCTGCGCGATTCTTCTTCTGCTTCGGCCTTAGGCCTTGCCGCCAGACAGTTCTTGGAATCCAGACTCGGCGCCTCCACTCGAATCGCCGATTCCATTGATCGACTCCTGCGGCGCTCCTAGTATCGTGTTTCAGAGGTTCTGTACCTGTTTCCGGCAATTCTACATCCTTCACAGCAGCCGGCAATGTCATCCACCCGCGCCCGTATCGTAGAATCTGGAGATGTCTCATCATCTCCTAATACCGTCTCATTCTGAATTGCCAAAACAGAGGACAAAACTTCCGAGACGGAGTACTAGTCCGAATTTCGGGGATGTTTCATTTTCTCGTTTTACGGTCTCGGCCTCGCGCTACGGATCACGATAGGAATACAGAATCCCGTAGAGAGATCCCGGAACCCTGGCCCCTCCACCTGTCATTGCGAGAAGAGTAGCGACGAAGCAATCTCATCCGCCCATTGAGATCGCCGCGCTGCCGCTCGCGATGACGCCGGGCCTCAGTCATTGCAAGGATGGTTCTGAAAGAGTGAAGCACTTCCCGGCCTGTCCCGAAACATCCCCGAACTTTTACCGAACTATGAAGCAAACCCTCCACACAAACTGATTAAGTTCCTGCGCATAAACTTAATAAGTTCTATCCGGGGTCATGGTGGCGCCTCTACTCCCTCATGACAGCAGGCCACCGGCTAACTTCCCTTCACGGCATTGCATCTTGGCGCCTTGGGGCATAGAATAGCCCTCTGTTCTTGTCATAGCCCGCATGTCTCACTCGCCCTCGTGCAGGGAGGAAGATCGTGAGCGCCGACAACTTAGGAGAGATCAGGGAACGACTCGAGAAGGTCCTGCAGATCGAATCCCGGGCACTGACTAATCTGGCTTCGCGGATCGGAGATGAAGCGTGCCGGGCCGTTCAGTGGATGTATGAGTGCAAAGGCAAGGTGGTTGTCTCAGGCACAGGGAAATCGGGAATCATTGCCCAGAAACTCTCATCTACCTTGGCCAGCACAGGAACCCCAAGCATCTTTCTCAGTCTCGGCGAGGCCATTCACGGCGATATCGGGGTGCTTGGAAGTGAAGATATATTGATCGTGATATCCAATAGTGGCGAAAGCCCGCAGTTCCGCGGTATTCTCCCATTTGTTCGCCGTTTGGGCATCCCCATCATTGGGATCGTGGGTCGAAAAGATTCACAGCTTGCACAAGAGGCGGATCTTGTCATTGACGTGGGGGTAGACGAGGAGGCCTGTCCTCTGGGGCTCGTCCCAACGGCAAGTTCCACTGCGGCCTTGGCCATGGGTGATGCGCTGGCTGTAGCACTACTTCAGAGGCGGGGATTTACGGAAGAGGACTATGCGATACGTCATCCCGGCGGGGCTCTCGGCCGCAGACTGAGACGCGTGGAAGAGATCATGCTCACGGATGAACATATCCCCCTGGTCACAGAGGAGACCTCGGTACCCGAGATGGTCTTGGAGCTTGCCTCAAAGCGACTTGGGGTTGTGGCGGTGGTGAATGCTTCAGGCGAACTCGTCGGTGTTTTCTCCAATGGTGACCTCTCCCGGCTTTTGAGGACCAATCGTGACTTTTCCTCCCTGGCTGTCAAGAACGTTATGACCAGAAACCCCAAAACAGTGGGACCAAAACGCCTGTGTGAACATGCCGTTCACCTGATGCAGGAGCATTCTATCACCGCCCTTTTCGTCGTTGATTCCACAGACCATGTTGTCGGCATCGTACATTTGCACGACCTCCTACGGGCGGAAATCGTCTAATCACTCATCCGGGCGTGTAGCCGTTCAGAGGTTTCGGCTTCACTGAGAATCCAAATCGTTCGGAGATGGACCCCGGGGTTGGTCCTCTTTTCCGTAAGCAAAGTGGTCCAACACCGAAATCCGAAGTGAGATCTACGTCGCGTTGAACCAACAGTACGTAACAGGTAACTTCTCAGTAAGTCCGTACATCCAACCTTCACCGCCATTTGCTTTGTATGATGGAGGGACGCGTTTCATCGCGTCCGCGTTGTGCGGCATAGACGGCCACGACGGAGCGTGGCCCTCCAGCGGATGAATTCATGGTTGGGATGCGATATCAAAACAACCTTCACGATGTTTTCGGGTAACCCTGAACGGTGAACCCCTGAACCTTTGAACGCTCAAGGATAGAATGCGGTGAGTCACTATAGAAACAGTCAAAAAAACACCCCCGCCTTGGAAAATCTCGCTGTTGTCTTCAGATTGAGCTCACTAGGCGACGTGATGCTCACCACGGGGGTGCTGGAGCACTGGCGTCGGACGAGAGGACTCCGATTCATTTTCTTGACCAAGGCTGATTTTCTTCCCCTTCTCTCAGGTCATCCCGCCATAGAAAGAATCATTGGCATCGATCAGAAAAGACTGCGCGGATCATGGCTGTCCGTGGCCCGCGAATTGGCCCAAGAATTCAGAGATCTGTTGCTTATCGATCTTCACGGCACATTACGTTCTCGCACTCTATCATGGCTGTGGTCCGGACGTGTCGTTCGCTACCCGAAATACAGCCTTGAGCGGCGATTGTATATGAAATGGCGGCAAAGATCCGCGGAAGAGACGTTGCTTTCGGCAAATGTGCCCCAGCGCTACGCCTTAGCCATGGACAACACGGCGCCTCCCGCCGATGAATTGCTGCCAATGATCAAGTTGTCAAATGAGGAACTTGATACAGCTCGGTTCATGCTCGAAGAACGCAAGATCAGGACCCCGCTGGTGGTGCTCCATCCTTATGCAACGCATCCATCCAAAGCCTGGCCACGGGAAGCGTGGTCTACCCTCGCCGGCCTCTTGTGGGACATGGGTTGGGACTGGGTGGCGATAGGCCGGGATCCGAACTCATTCCTTCGGGAGATCGACACGACCCGTGACCTCACGAACATTACAAGCCTCCGCCAAACCTGCGCGGTGATCTCACACGCTTCAGCGATGGTAAGCGGGGATTCAGGCCCAATGCATCTCGCCAATGCGGTTGGCACGCCGGTCGTCGCCCTGTTCGGCCCAACCGCGAGAGTATGGGGATTCTATCCACAAGGACCAGATGACATAATACTCGAGAGGCCGATGTCATGCAGGCCCTGCTCGCTCCACGGGAAAAGGCGCTCGAACTGCGGCGAGAAGTGCTTGACCGGCATCACCCCTCAGGAGGTTGTTAAAGCACTTCTGGACCTTTGAACCGTGACCGGTTACGAGATGTCTTGGTACAACTGAATGTTCTTCTGTACATTCAATCGAATATCAAAAGCCTCGACGCTTTTCCTTGCTTGATGAGCCATACGCTTTCTCAGATCCTCGTCTCGTATCAGACTGAGCATAGCATCCGCGAATGCATGGGGATCCCGCGGCGGCACCAAGAGCCCATTCTTGCCGTCATCCACAACCTCTACAATGCCGCCGGTACGACAAGCGATCACCGGGAGCCCCACCGCGAGCGCATCCAAAATCGATGTTCCCAAGCCTTCTTTTCTGGATGCCAAAACGAAAAGATCGAACAGTCTCAAGTAACGACCAACCTCATTCTGAAAGCCGGCGAATATGAACCGGCACCCCAATTGAAGCGTCACTGCCAGGCGGAGAATCTTTTTGCGATGGGCTCCATCTCCCACCGCGCAAAAAGTGACATTCTCTTCCGCCGAGAGAACATATCGAGCCGCCTTCAACAGATTGGGATAGTCTTTGAGCCCCGCCATGGCCGCAACAGTGCCGACGATCAAGTGATTATCAGGTATTCCGAGCTCCGCTCGCAATTCCGTTTGAGGCGGCATGCCCTGAAAGCGACTCAAATCAATCCCGCTGTGAATAGTAACCATCTTCTCGCTCGAAATCCCGTCCGCGATCAACACCTGGCGAACCGCTTCAGAGATACACACAATACGGTCCAGTCTCTTTGTCCCATATTTCCAATGAGAGAAGACGTGTTTTTTGATATGAAGCTCGACGCGCCGAACAGCAACCAGTCTCAATGATCGAAGGAAAAGCTTGGCCCAGAGTCCGAGGGTCAACGCATGAGACGTATGCAGGTGCAGAATCTCAAAACGGAATCTCCTGCTGAACGCGGCAATCCGAAACCCCGCACGCGCATCCCATTCGCCCCACATCGGGATTGGAAAACACGGGATCCCTCGATCGCGACAGAAAGAAACCAGCTTTGAATGTGGCTGACACACCATTGCCACGCGATGTCCGGCCAGATGCAGGGCCTCTACAAGATAGGCCGCCTGTTGCTGCCCACCCCGCCAGCTATGTCCAGTGTCTACGTGCAGGATTCCTGGCGAGATAGTTCCCATAGTCTCAGGTATTTGAGGTATACCCCATACGCGGAGTTATAGGCCAAAATAAACCCAATCCTTCCATCAAGGAATCCCATCTGAAGAATAAACATTCTGATAAATCTCAGTATGCCTCTCGCGACTGCCGATGGGATGGTAGCCGATCTTCCCTGTTCATGAAGGATCTCGGCGCCCAGCCCCGAGTACGGGATCATCTTTGTAATATGAGAGGACACCGTAGGGTAGGAATAGTGCATGAGAGGATCATGAATATCCCCAACCGGACCGTGAACAACCACGGATTCATGCAGCATTCGGTCATTGAGCGCACCGAATCGGCGGTCAAACAACCGGACGGGATGGTCGCGACGCCAGCCGCTGAATCGGATCATCTTCCCCAGATAGAAGGATCTTCTTCTGATGCGATAGCCCTTGCACTCTGGATTTCCCCGAAGAAGCGCCAAGATGGATGTCTTAAGTTCTGGTGTCACTACTTCATCAGCGTCTATGGACAAGATCCATTCATGGGACGCCCTTTCGACTGCAAGTTTCTTTGTGGTTCCAAAACCAAGCCATTCGGTCTTAAAGACGCGACAATGATACTTCTCGCAAATATCTGTTGTGCCGTCGGTTGATCCCGAATCCACCACAATAATCTCATCAGCCCACATCACAGATTGTAGACATCGTTCAATATTATCGACTTCGTTTTTTGTGATGATCGTTATAGAAATTCTATTCTTCATATCGTCTTGTTTGCATGTTGCCAACAGTCATGGACAAATGATGTGCTCGTGATGAGCTAACTCGGATTTCTCACCAACTTACGGCTGCAGCAGCCGGAGATGGAGAGAAATGCGCCCTATATATCCCTCAAAAGGATGTAATTCTTGAATCCTCCGATCTGCCTGTTTCGACCAAGATGCCTCTCTATGAATGTCAAGAGGCGATATTTGAGCTTCTCATGCTTATGTGGCTCCCGCGCAGGATCCGCTCTGCCTGAGTATTGGAGCTTCTCTTGCCAATTCATGCGGGCAATCATCTCGCTCATGACCTTCGGATGCGTTCCTGAAAAGACGGCGAGACGATCAAGGGGCCCGTAGTCGAATTCATGGGCGACTTGATCGGAAGTAACCTTGTTTGGGGCTATTCCCCGGTGTAAGACGTTCAACGCACGGTTCTTCTTATTCATCAGATGAGGAGGCCGCACCCAGCCATAGTGATACACCTCTGCATTGACGAGAGCAACCTTGAGCTTGTGATGGCCATAGGGCTGGCGGGGATTCTGATAATCTTCAAAGCGACGAAAAGACTGCGCGCTCTGCCATGAATGAATATCCGGCCTATTTCGGACGATTCTGATTTCGTATGGATACCAGCCATGGCCCGTATGGAAGTGATCGTAGTCTCCCCAAAAATGCTTGTACCGGAACAGCATTCCTTCAATTTCAGGACGATCTACGAGCTCCCGGCAACGAGATTGAATGGCCGGCAAGTACATCTCGTGAACGACTTCATCGGCCTGAAGATAGAAAAGCCAATCACCATCGCATTGTTCTCTTGCGATATCCGTTTGAATGGCATTGATGATTCCCCTGTCGAAGTATTTCTCTTCCCATATTGTATCAACAATCCTGATTTTCTCATCATTGATGCCAGCAATACATTCCCGCGTTGTGTCATCCGGATCACCGGCGCCAACGGCAATTACGAATTCGTCGACAATGGGAAGAATCGAACAGATAGATTCAACGACCGGGTAGTAGAGTTCTATTCCATTCCGCACAAACGAAAATCCACTGATCTTCATCTTTCCCTCACATCTACTCCATGCAAAACCCATGAATCAACGTTCAGATTCCCTCTGAACCTCCGAACCCATCAACCCATCAATCCCTGTTCCCTGAACCCTGAACCCTTGTTTGAGAGTACATAACTCATACGGCCTGTTCTTCCAGCTGTACTCTCAACCCTGAACCCATCCTTCTCTCCTCCCCCCACCCAGATTCTTCGGTCGCTTCGCTCCCTCAGAATGACACGCAGTGCCACCTACTTCTGCACACTACCACTGTCATTCTGAGCGACTCCAAGGAGCGAAGAATCTCTCTGCATCCTTCCTCCGTCATCTTCTTTGAGAGTACATTTCATATCTGCGGTACTCTCTTCCTTGAAAAACCTGATGGCGCGGTGCCATCAGAGGCCGCACTGAACCCTGAACCCCGAACCCTGAACCCTGAACGGTTTCGAAACATAGATGACGAATCCACATCCGTCAACAGGATGCAGATCTGTTGACAAACAACGTACGTCTATCGAGACTGCCTTGGAATCTCCGCAAAAGGCTGATGACCGCTGATTTTTTCGTCAGGAAACCCAAAATCCATCTCACGCATTGTGACGAGCGATCGGCATCAGGAATTCCATGGCAGGGGGAGCAGTGTCTTCGAGTGAAACACAGCATTGACATCGGGGTACGTAAGATCATTGACGATACCATAGATGTTCGAGAGGCAGGGAGCGAATGTAGATGAATGGCCTGAGTCTCCTATTCATCAATTCTACCAAGCGGGCGTCCGGGGGCGAGTATTGGATGATCCAGATTGGCGCCGAATTCATACGCCGCGGCCACGATGTCACATTCATCTGCAAGCCGGGGCAGCCTTGGTCACAACGGGCTCGTGACTACGGCATCGAGGTTTTCGAACATGGACTTCGGGGCGATATCAATCTTGGCGCGGTGGCGAAACTCGCCTTCCTCATGGCCAGGAGAAAGATTGACCTCATCTGTACGGTGTTCGACAGAGAAGTGCGTCTTGCGGGACTGGCGAACAAGCTCTTCCCCTCAGTTCCGCTTGTGCTCAGGAAAGTCGTTCCCAGAGTCAAGGACCGGTTTCAGTACAAGGCGAGCTATCGATATCTCGTGGACAAGATCATCACGCCCTCCCATAGCATCGAATCCGCGTTGACAAGGCACAGATGGTTTCCTCCCAGCATGGTAGAAGTAATCCCAAACGGGATAGATATTTCTCCGTATGCCCGGCTCAATCCTTCCCGGCGTCTCCGAAAACAGCTGGGCATCCCCAAGGGAAGAGTCATTGTCGGAACGATCGCCGACCTGATCGGCTCAAAAAGGCACGACCTTCTTCTGGAATCACTCCCAAGCATTCTTCTCTTCTCCCCGAATGTGCATTTTCTTTGGGTGGGAGATGGGCCAATGAAAGCGGAACTCCAGCACAAAGCAGCCTCCATGGATCTGATGGATAGGATCACTTTTGCGGGCTTCAGAAGAGATATCCCCGAACTCTTGCGGCACATTGATGTCTTCATCCTTCCCTCACGGAGTGAAGGAGCGTCGTTGGCAGTACTGGAGGCCATGGCTGCAGGAAGGCCCGTAGTGGTAAGTGATGTGGGTGGCAACTCGGAGCTCGTGATCCATGGGCTCAATGGCTTCCTTTTTCCTCTCGACGATCCGGTGCTCATGGCCCAACACATAGCACTCCTTGTGGTAAATCCACGGCTGAGACGCAAGATGGGCTTGGAAGGACGAAAATGGGTGGAACGCGAATTCACCCTTGATCGGATGATTTCTCGGCTTGAGGATCTATTCATGAGAACGGTCGAAATCAAGCGGGGGAGGAAGAAGCGAAAAATGGAGCCGATACTCCAGTGAATCCACGAGCCCTCGCTGGGATCAGAGAGGCTCGAATCAGACTTTCCTCTCCATATCGGTCCCAGATGGTATCAATGGCCGAAATCAATTTCTGTTGTACGCGTACTTCAGGGAAAATGACGTGGAGGAGATCTGTTTCGATTGCATCATAGATCTCAGCAACAGTGACGCCGACGAGCCTTATTTTTCTTCGTGGCTTCAATAAATCGTGGATCAATCTTGATGCTACTCGGTAAAGATTAAATGGGTTTTGCAAATCAGTATTTGACACCATCTGATGTGTATGTGTCTCGAATGATTTCCACCGTAGTTTGACCCGCACTATTCTTCCCTGGTAATGATTTACCCTCAACCTCCTACTTACTTGATCACATAATCTTCGTACTTCAGACCAGAAATATCCATATGGCTCAAGATCTTTGTGAAAGGTAAATTCGTGCCCCAGGGATTTCTCTTTCGTTGGAGGGAGAGGTTTATCGGGCGCTCCACATACTGTCTTGATAAGATCGAATCCCTGAGTGCCCAGGTGAGCTCGTATTCTCCATTCCTCTGCGGTGAGCAACTCTCCTATAGTGGTAATATCATCGGCTTTGAAGAGGGAAGCCGTCTTCTTTCCTATTCCCCACAGTCTTGATACTGGAAGAAAGGCAATGCTTCCAGGCAGGTCTTTGGGCAAAAGGATGGTAAATCCGTTTGGTTTCTCCATGGAAGATGCAAGTTTCGCAAGAATCCTATTGGGCGCAACTCCCATCGAGCATATCAATCCAGTCTCAGCGTATACCTTTTCCTTCAACATCGCTGATCTCTCAACCACCACATTCCACTTCTCACGGAATAGCAGATAAACTTCATCAATGCTGACAATTTCAAGCGTATCACAACAACGAGAGCAAAGATCAAATATTCTACGGCAAGCATCTATATATTTATCAATATTTCCTTCAATAAAAACTGCATCGGGGCACAATTTTATGGCCATCGCCATACTCATTGCAGAATGAATCCCGTATTCTCTTGCTTCATACGATGCGGCCGCAACCACCCCTCTCCCTTCACGAGATCCCCCCACAATCACAGATCTACCCCGAAGGTAGGGCAGGTCCCGCTGCTCAACCGATGCAAAAAATGCATCCATATCAAGGTGAACAACTACGGTTCTTTTCACAACTCCACCCAATTCTATTGGTCATCTCGTCCTTGATCTTCTCTTTTCACTTCCCAGATTGCCAGATTCTAGATTCTCCCCCCCCTTCCCCCATTCCCGCAATCCAGCACTTCCCAAATCCCCCTCTCATCCCTCCAAAAAAACCCTGCCTAATACCCACTTGAATGTCCTTGGATGGAATGATATCTCATAGTAGTCACTTCCATTATCAGAGACTGAGTAAAAATGCCTTAGATCCCGACCCTCTCGGGATGTCCAGTGTGATGCCAGATGTTTAACCGGTACAGTTCGTCCTCGCCACAAAAATCGTATCGGTTTCAATCGACCATCCTGAAAAAATCCGATAACTGAAATCGACTCGCCCAAGGCCTCGATTCGCATAAACACCTCCTTCACCGGTTTGGCCCCTATAATATGTACAAATGTTCAGTAGTCAAGATGTTCCGATGAGGGAGACCGGGGTTAGCCCGGATTTCTCACCAGCCTTCTACTACAACGGCGGATATGGCATCCCGCGTCCGACGCGGGACTGCGTTACGCTCTGTCGGTCGCCCTCGACGTATCACAGAGGATACGCCTTCGGTCGGCCTCGGTCGCAAGCCTTGCGGGCAATGCCATCTCAGCCATTTCGCTTCGAAGGCCGGTGAGAAGTCCAGGCTAGATATCACGCGTTTCAAAAAATCGATACAGTGCGGGCAAGTAGTCTTGTTTCTTCGTCAAACCCTCGATAACTTCCGCGTCTGCATTGCGAAAACTCGTCAGCTCTTACCACCGCCTTGCGCCACAGGGAAGCAGTGGAGAAAAACGGTAATCAAAACTCACGATGCGCGCGCACTGCGAGTATTGATTGTTCGGAGGTTGAATAATGACAACTCGAGATGTGATAGCCATTGAAAACCGGTACGGAGCGCATAACTACCATCCCCTCCCCGTGGTACTCACCCGGGGGGAAGGAGTATGGGTGTGGGACATTGAAGAAAAACGCTATCTGGATATGCTGAGCGCATATTCGGCACATAATCTTGGCCATTCCCATCCAGGCGTCTTGGCGGTGGCCCATCGCCAATTGGAACGGCTCACTTTGACTTCCCGGGCATTCCACAATGACCTCCTCGGTCTCTTCTGTCATCGTCTCGCCGATCTCTGCGGGATGGAGATGGTGCTTCCCATGAACACGGGGGCCGAAGCCGTGGAAACCGCCATCAAAACGGCACGAAAATGGGGCTACAAGACAAAGAAGGTCGAAGAAGAGAAGGCCGAAATCATCGTCTGCCGCGAGAACTTCCATGGCCGCACGACTACCATCGTGAGCTTCTCCACCGATCCTGTTGCACGCCACGATTTCGGCCCGTACACGCCTGGCTTCGTGGTGGTGCCCTATGGCGATCCTGATGCACTGAGAGAAGCAATCACCCCGAACACTGTCGCCTTCCTCGTAGAGCCGATTCAGGGGGAAGCCGGGGTAAAGATGCCTCCCGACGGGTATCTTTCAGCAGTGAAGGAAATATGTGCCGCAGGTCGCCTACTCTTCATGGCAGACGAGATCCAGACGGGGCTCGGCAGAACGGGAAAACTCTTCTGCTATGAGCATGACGATGCCAAACCGGATGTCCTTATCCTAGGCAAAGCCTTGGGCGGCGGCATCTTTCCCGTGTCTGCAGTGGTTTCGTCAAGAAACATCTTGGGCATCTTCCAACCCGGTGAACACGGATCAACCTTCGGTGGCAACCCTCTTGGTTGCGCCGTAGCCATGGCTGCTCTGGATAGCTTGGAAGACAAGGAACTCCTCGACAATGCCACACGCCAGGGTGAACGTTTTAGAAGCGAGCTAAGAGACCTTCAGAGCCCTCTTGTGTCCGAGGTGCGCGGACGAGGACTCTTGAATGCCGTTGAGTTCTTCCCCGACAAAGTGGATGGCAGGCGCATGTGTGAGGAGCTATTGTGCAAGGGCCTTCTGGCGAAGGAAACACATCGCAATATCGTTCGGTTCGCACCTCCTCTGATCATCAGTGACGAGGAGATGGGCTGGGCCCTGTCTATCATCGGAGAGGTTTTGCGCGGCGCTGAGGAGAATGGCTGATTGGACAACACGGCCCAGGAAGAGCGCTCGATACTCGGCCCTCATGGCCTTCTGGTCACCCGATCTTCCCGCAATCAAATCCCTCTGACGGGGATACTCGAGCTTACGTACAGATGTAATGAGAAATGTATTCACTGCTATGTGATACAACCAGGCCGCAAAACGCCTCATGAGCTCGACACTGACCAATGGAAAGACATCCTGCGACAGATCGCCTCCGAGGGGACCATGGAAATCACCTTTACGGGCGGTGAGGTCTTCCTAAGGAAGGATCTCTTCGAAATCCTGGATGAGGCGAGGCGTCTGCATTTCTCCATCAAACTGTCCACAAATGGGACCTTGATTGGCGAGAAGCAGGCCGATGCCCTGGCGGATCTAAAGCCATGGGAGATCGGTGTGAGTTTGTATGGAGAGGATGCAGGGACCCATGATGCCATAACCAAGTCGGCCGGCAGTTTTAGGAAGACGCTGCACGGAATAGAACTGATGGTCTCGCGCGGCATACGCGTGAAGATCCGAAGTGTTCTTATGAGAGAAAACCTTGGACATGAAGAGAATCTTGCCGCCCTATCGGAGAAACTTGGCACATCGTTTGCCCAGGATCCGCTACTGACGCCCAAGAGCAATGGTTCGCATGATAATCTGGTTCATAGGCTCAACGGCAGTGAGCTTCGTGCTGCTTTGGGTGTTGAGGCCAAGCGTCTATTTGTCGTCGACTCGGAACAGCGTTGGGAGTCTCGCCGGCAATCGAAGCTCATCGACAACATGTGCAAGGCCGGGGTGAATTTCTTCTCGGTCAATCCCCTTGGCAAGGTACTGCCGTGCGTGCAGTTTCAGATGGTGGCAGGTGACCTCCGAAGCCAACGATTCCACGATATTTGGCGGTCCGCCCCCATATTCATTAGGTTGAGGAAAACGATCAATGCGCATCTGGAGGGCTGCCGGGATTGCAGGCTGCTTCCCATCTGTTTCAGATGCCCCGGCGAGGCGTTGTTATCTGACGGAGACGCCTTTGGCCCCTCCTCATGGGCTTGTTTGCGGGCGGGCCTGCTGGACGAGCTGCGCGAGGAATCATCCACCACGGAACAACACCCATAGTGCAGTGAGTGCGTCGATTTTTCCCTTGATACCTCAGGTGTCAGTTACTTATGTCATGTGCATTGAATTCTGATACTGGCCGTTTTCCGTTCAGGAACGAAAGAGACGCTGGAAGTAATACTGATGAAGAAAGCTTATTATAAGCCCTCGATCTATTCCGAGAAGACCTTTGAAACATCCGCCCTGGCTTGCGGCAAGTCCACGGCGACTCCGTATGGCTATGTTTGGACGGTGACGGGTCATCACACCGGCTCCAGCCACAGCCCTGGTACCGGCTCCGGTTCTGTCTCCGGCTCATTATCCTATGATGACGGTGCCTATTGCGGGTTCGGCGAAATAGAGCCGAACAACATGTTCACGTCCTAGAAGACGTGACCCTGTCATAGTCATTTAGTCGATTCTCGGCTTCAAGAAAAGGGCCGCAGGATGACGGACCGTGTCTTCTTACATGCAGGTACCACGGAAAGAGGGATACATGCCGGCGGTCCGGGTTAGAAATTGATGGAGAAGAGTCTCTTCAGGAAAGCGGCCACCATCACTGCCGGGCCAGTCTCTCCACTGAGAGCGGCTACCGTCTCCGCCAGCGCTCCTAGTGCCACTGCCCCCATGGCGATAAACTTCCCCACGTCCTGTCCTTTAAGGCTGCCAAGCATCCTTGGGTCCCGTGAAAGGTATGCGCTTGCCGCGAAGAGCTCTTCGCCAATCAGTGTGTAGTCGCACGCAGCAACAAAAAACGGAAGCTGGGCAGGCATGGCGGTCCCTGCCACCTGAATTGCTCCAATGGAATTGCCCGTCTCCGCTAGGATCAGGCTTTCGGCAAAGAAGGCGCCCATGTAGAAGGTGGCGGCAGGCTTCTCTCTCACCATGATGCCATCTACTGCTGCCACATAGCCGAACTGGGCATCAGTGATGTAGTGCACCGTATCCTCTCGGTAGGCATCAGGCCTGCCTGCGGCGAGGTACGCCTCCTTCACCGTCTCTCGCCCTGCGCTCATCACCAGGGAACGCGAGACCGGTACATCCAGCGGCGTATCGTACTCAGCGGTCTTCCGTGCAATGGTTTGGAGTATGGAGAGCCCTGCCAACGTCTGCACGTCATCCATGTCATTGATCCCAGGAACAAAAAGAACAGCGCGGCCCATCTCGGTGGCGCGGCCCACCGCCTCTTCAACCGCCTCGAGCCCCGCGATTTTTCTGATAAACAGAGCCTCGCCCTTTTTGGCTTTCTGGATATAGAAGAGGACTGACAAAGAAACAAGAAGGGCGATTACCAGAAGATTCAATTTCGATGCATTGAGCCACTGTTTGGAGGAAGCAATGCCGGAAGTGGGGATCCCCGGTATTCTCCGACCAAGCCGGTCTACAAGCACAATCCGATACTGGGCGGGGATGCCGTCTTCCAGGCCGGACACACGTGATTGCCGTTCATCAGGCCTCAAGCTGTCCACCACGACATAGTTGCCCGGCTCCTCGGCCTTCTCAACCAGCTGGTACTGTGTCAGGGTCTCCCCGCCTGGCGGCATCTCCCACGTCAGCGATATCATGCCGCCCGCATCATTGGGGACATCCATCGCCACCAGTGATTCGACGGGCTTGGGGGCACGGATGGAGTCAGAGACCGCTGACGCCTGAAGAAGAAAAATCGAGAGAATGATCGTCAGAAACATGAGTTGCCGTTCCTGTCCTTTGAATCCCGTCGTGCGGCCGGGAATAGATGTGTCATGAGCATATTTTTAAGGATATACCTTACCGTGAGGCATCCACCGTGTCAAGGCGACACCCCGGGCTCTTCACAAGCTCCAGCCGACTTCTCCATCTTTCAGGCACTTCTTCCTCAATCTCCTCCCACCGCTTCCTCTCCGCATCTTCTTCACCCATCGCCTCCGCACAGCTCTCTTCTAGGTCCAATGCCTCCCGCACGAGCCATCGCCACCTGGCGCCCAGCGCATGCGCAGACCCTCGGGCGCCCCGCGCCCCCTCCCGGGCTCGACTGAATTCACCCTCTCCAAAAAACCTCCAGGCCTGGATCAACCGTTCCGGTGCACGCCGTTCTTCCTGTCGGCATGCATCAAGCTCGGGGAATGCCACCTCAAACCCTCTCTGAGCAAGCACATGCCTCAGGCTGTCAGGGTTTAGGGTGGTGCCCATGATGAGATACCGTCCCCATGGGGTTCGCACCGATATCTTCTCAGCCCCGCGGTGAGACTGAGCGCTCAATTGGGGTTGTGCCACCAGCCACACAACACCTCTTCGTGCAAGATACTCCCATGGGGCGACTCTCTGGTGACCGGCCGCTTGACTCGCACGCCTTCCGAATCTCGCCACCCACCAATCACAGAGGCCAAGCATGTCCACCGTGGGCAGATCTGAGAAGTAGGGAATTGCGCCTGCCGGGCCAACTGCGATCAACTCGTCCCGCCTCGCCATGGTCCCGAGGAACGCACCTATCTTGGCCCACGACTGTGCATTGGCCGAAAGGGACTCGATGTTCTCGATCATGTATGGTGATGGATGCTGCCGGTACCCGTGCACCGTGCTCCACCCCGCCCCGATCAAACATCCAAGAGCCAACAGCAGCGCTGTCGGTAACCTCAGCCTCTGAAGAACCATCGGCGCCAGGGAAAGCGAGACAACGATCATCGGCACCATCATCCTGAATTCCATAAAATCCCCGCCCACGGCGAGCACATATGAAAGATAGACAAGAAGAATCCCACCCAGATATCTCACTTGTTTCAGAGCCATGGTAGCCAGAGGCGCCCAGAGGGGAAACCCGGGATGAACGCGCAGGAATTCTCCCGCATAGAAAAGCCCTCTCTCCGGACACATGCTCCCTTTGGCAAATGCGGTATTGGGCAAGAGCTCGCCGTAGTACGATACTCTGAAGATCAGAGCAGGCAACACCAGGACCAGGGAGAGCCCGGCACGCCACACCTTTTCCCTCCCTCTGCTGAATAGCACGAGACCGATAAGCCAGAGAAACCCTTCCGGGCGCGTCAATGCGGCAAGAGACGACAGCCATATGGAGTAGGGCCGCCATCCTGAGCGCCCCTCATGCACTGTCGCCAGTGCAGCGGCAAGGATCAGAAACGAAAAGAATCCCATCTCCAGCCCACTACTGCTCCATCCCACAACGTCCCTGGAAAAGGCCAAACAGAGCGGCACCAAGATGACCCACATGGACCCACCAGAAAGGCAGAAAGCGAGACGAGTGCCAACAATCACAATCCCAAGCCCGCATACGAGACCAAGAATCTGAGCAGTCGTCTCGGATTCGATTCCCATGACCTCCCCCGCGGAAAGGACAAGGACCCAGAGATGATTGGTATACCCCTCCACCCGCTCACCGGTATTGAACACAGGCCCTTCCCCACGAGCGATGTTCCGAGCGTATCTGTAGCTGATATATGCATCGTCACCCGTGAATCGAGTCTCCCGGAAGCGGAGGCCAAACATGAAGCATGCCGCAAGAGTAACGCCGACTATGAGCCTGGCCCCGCTTCGCTTCGCGGTTGGGGCACTGGGGTGATGGGGTGATGGGGTACTGGGTCGGATGGATTGGGATCTTTTCATCTCATCTGTCCGAGAAGCCATCATTCCGTTCTTCCCCATCCTTCCCCAACACCCCATCACCCCATCACCCCAATCCTTCCCCATCACCCCATTCTCAGAAGACGAAGCGATCTTGTTGCTCACGTTCCTGACTCCGTCTCGCCGGGGATCTTGCATATCCATATACTGCCCGCGACAAAACACAGGTTCTTCTTCCATTGTGCCCGCTTACGAAGCCAAGTAGCTCCGCAAAACATTGGCTCTTCTCCACACACCTGTTGGAGCGCAGGCTCAATCACGAGGAATCGTGGGCGCGCGCCTCCCCGGTGGAGGGAATACTGCCACGGGTGGACTGCCCCCCCCATCACCTTGATATCCCGAACTCCATGCACTCCCTGCGACTGCAGCCATTGGGTCGCCTGCCGATGATACCGATAGGGGACACCGTACTCCGGCGTGCCGCCGAGCTCTTCGAGATGGATTCGCCGATCGAGAAGCAGTCCCGCATTGAGAAGAGCCGCCGCGACAAGCCCCATCACCATGCCCCTTCTGAGTCGACGGAAACTCGTGGCGCCTCGCACCGCGACAAGGGCCGGAATGGGGAAAAACACGAAGTAGAAGTGATATGCGCCAGAGACGCCGGAGATCAGAGTAGTGACAAGACAGGGTATCGCAAGCAGAAGCAGCAGCCGTGCACGTCGCTCACCACCGATGGAGTCTTTCAGGAGCCCCAAGAAACCCAGCAGCACTGCCGCGGTAAGAAACAAGGACGAGAGCGTATCGACCCAGAACCGAGCCTTCATGCCTGGAGGCAAGTGCCCGTGCGCCCTGGCCTTGGAAGGAAGATCACAGAGATTGAAGGAACGTATCAGCTTCCCGAGGCCGCGTTTCCAGTAGATGCCAAGAAGGGCATTGCCCTCCAGCTTCGGGGAATCCGAAACCAACAGAGCGGCCACGGTCCTATCAATGGTATCGTCACTGTATGAACACGAGCCAAGTGGGGGAAGATAAGGCAGAGGCCAGCACACAGGTTTGGGCAGCCCCTCCGATGACTTGCCCTCCCTGCCGGCCACCACCTCCGCCACCACTGCCCTCAACCGGTTGGAACCAGACCATCCGTTCCTCGCGTCCTGAATGAAAAAAGTCGAAAGTGGGAGAAGGAATGCCAGCAGAGCAAGCAGAAGAAGCCTTGGCTTCCAAAGACAGGAAAACGCGGCAAGCATCATCAGAGGAACAAGCGCAAGTGACGACAGATGAAGCTGAGCCAAGAGGCCTGCAGCTCCGAACAGCATAACGAACCCCATCCGGGAGGAGCGGAGAAACCACAGGAGGAATCCCCAATAGAAAAACGAGGAAAAGAAAGGGAGGAAGTCGGGATTCCATATTCTTCTGCTGGCGAGCACCCAACCAGGCGAAGTGGCAGCGATCAAACCAACAAGGAGGGCGGCAGAGCCCGGGAGAAGAAGCCGCGACAGGGGAATCGTCAGCCCAACGGCAGCCAGCCCCATCAGCGCAGTGAGCGCTATGCCACTCAAAGGGCTTCTGCGTATTCGATACGCCCCCGCGAGCAATTGGTAGTAGAGCCCACCGGGCAGTCGCGCTCCTCTGTCCGTACTGATTGCTGCATCCGGCCCAAGCCACCATGGTTCTTTGCCTTGCGCCACACGCTTGGCCCTGGCCCAATCACGAATGTCATCAACGTCATGGAAGGGCGATAGATCGAGACTCCAAAGCCGCAGCAACGCGGCAAGCCCAACGATTGCCACAAGTGCCACGCGTCTCATTCTCACGAAACCTGAAATCCATGAACGGTAACGTTTCAATTGACACACAAACCCTAAGTGGAGATTTTCGAACGTCGTGACAGAATAGTCCAGCTTCGTCTCATGCAAAGGAAGAATCATGGAAATCAAGCTCTCCTCATCACCGTTCACAAGCCTTGCCCCTGAAGACACGCTGGCACTGCTCTGTACGGCAGAAGCACTCCGCGAAGATCCCGCCCTGCTCGAGCTCGACCACGCCCATGACGGGTATATCTCCAAGATCGTGGAGCGGGAAGGGTTCAAGGCAACATGGGACAAGGTCCATGTGCTGCGAATGGCTCCTCCTGGGCCGGGACTCGTTCTTCTCATCGGTCTCGACGAAGGGCTCCTTCCTACGGGCCTGCAGCTCAGACAAGCAGGCGGCCTCGCCCTGGAACGGGCGAAATCACATGGCGCCAAGAAACTCACCATCTCTCTCATCGGGCGGCTCCCCAAAGAGTCGAGTCGTTCTACGGTAACTCGCTTCCTTACCGAAGGGGCGTTACTCTCCGCACACCAGCGTTTCACCCACAAAAAGAAGACCGAGAATAGAGAAGACATCGATCTGCTCATTCTCTCTTGGCCGGGACAAGATACCCTGGTGCTCGAGCAATCCGTTTCCAGGGCGCAGCTCGTGGCCAAGGCCATCAATACCGCACGTGACCTTGTCAACGAACCTGCGGGCACATTAACGCCGTCCTCCTTGGCCGACAAGGTTGCCGGCTTCGCTGGGGTCGGAATGGAAGTGAAAAAGCACGGACCCGAATGGCTCAAGAATAAGGGGATGGGAGGCATTCTTGGCGTGGGTGCCGGCAGCGCGGTGGAACCGAGGCTCATTGAGGTGTCCTACACACCCTCGCAAAGCGACATGGGTGAGCTCCTCCTTGTGGGCAAAGGCGTCACCTTCGATTCTGGAGGACTGAGTCTAAAACCCGGAGACTCCATGAAAACAATGAAACACGATATGGCGGGAGCCGCTGTTTTGGCTGGCATCTCTGCCATCCTCTCCGAGCTTGCCCCGAATCGGCCTATCAGAATCCTTTTGGCGGCGGCAGAAAACATGCCCAGCGGGAGCGCCGTGAAGCTCGGCGATGTGCTCCACATGTACGATGGGAAGACGGTGGAAGTCATGAATACCGATGCTGAGGGGCGCCTCGTGCTCGCAGACGCGCTTGCCTACGGTACTGAGTACGGCCCTGAGGCTGCCATAGATGTGGCAACACTCACCGGGGCATCCGTCATGGCACTCGGTCGTTTGTGCGCCGCGGTCATGGGAAGCTCAGAGGAGCTGGTCAAGAACATCCTCTCCAGCTCAGAACACGCCGGTGAGCTGATCTGGCAGCTTCCCCTGATCCCGTTCTACAAGAAACAGCTGGAGACCAAGATGGCGGACATGAAGAATGTCGGAGAACGGTGGGGTGGCGCCATCACGGCTGGCCTTTTCCTCTCTGAATTCGTTGGTGAAACACCGTGGGCGCATCTCGATATCGCCGGGCCATCTTGGATCGACAAGGCCCAGCCCGCATTCCCGGAGGGCGGTACAGGTTTTGGTGTGGGCACGCTGGTGGAGCTCATCTCTCCTATGGCAGATTAGCAGATGCAAAAATTCGGCGGCGTTGACGCTCCTCAAAGCCCTGATCCCAGGATTGCCGTGGTGCCGTGCGGCTATGAGGGTACTACCACCTTCTACGCGGGAACAAGGTTCGGACCGCGAAGACTCCTCGAGGCCAGCAGCGAGATTGAGCTCTTCGACCTCGAAGTCGGTGTAGCGCCATTCGACATCGGTATCGTGACTCGCCCGGAGATAGAGCTCTTGGACCGGGCGGAAGACATGATCGCCTTGCTCCATGCACATCTTATCCAGGAGCTTTTGGGGAATCGTTTCCCTCTCCTTCTCGGGGGTGAACACACTATCGCAGTTGCGGGAGCAACCGCGGCCGCCGAACGGTTCAAGGATCTCGGCATCGTGCAGATAGATGCCCACGCCGACTTCAGAGACACCTATCACGGAAACAAGCTCAACCATGCATGCGTTGGCCGACGGCTGGCCGAGTTGGCTCCCCTGACCCAGCTCGGCATCAGGAGTATGAGTCGTGCCGAACACATCGCACTGAAATCACGCCAGGATGTCACGGTATTCCCTGCTTACTCATTGACTGCCGACTGGCCCCGGCAAATCGTAGATGCGCTTCCGGAAACCGTGTACCTCTCCGTGGATCTCGACGGGTTGGATCCATCAATCCTGCCCGGAGTGGGAAACCCGGAGCCCGGCGGCATCACCTGGAACGATCTTTCCTTATTCCTCGAGGTCCTCTTTTCTCATCGCCGGGTGGTGGGAGCGGATCTTTGTGAGCTTTGTCCCCAACCAGGCAGCCCCGTATCGGAGAGCGTGGCTGCTCGAATCGCCCTCAGAATCTGCAGCCTGTACGCCAAGTATGTCGCGGCACACAGGAGAGGATGATACCATGACGCTTATTCCCAAGAGTTTCTTCCTCACCAGAGGAATGGGTGTGCACAAGGATGAGCTTCACTCCTTCGAGCTCGCGTTGCGCGACGCGGGTATCGCACACACGAACATCGTGCAAGTTTCGAGCATACTGCCCCCCGGATGCGAGCAGATCACAAGAGAGGAGGGTGCAAGGCTCATCGTTCCTGGAACCATCACCTTTGTGGTAATGAGCAGGCTCAGCTCAAATGAACACAGTCGTCTCCTGGCAGCCGCCGTGGGATGTGCCAAGCCTATCCATGATCAATCATTCGGCTATCTCAGCGAATTCCATGGCTTCGGTACCGACGAAGACGAAGCCGAGGATCGTGCGGAGGATCTGGCAGCCTCCATGCTCGCCAGCACCCTGGGGCTGAAGTTCGACGAGGATCAGGCCTGGGATGAGAAACGTGAGATGTGGCATATGGCAGGCCGCGACGTTACCTCATTCAGCATCGCCATCTCGGCGTCAGTACCCAAGAAGGCCTGGTGTACCGTCCTGGCTGCGGCCGTGCTGTTGGTTTAAACGGCAGGGCCTTTTCTCGCTGTCTGCGCTCAGCGAAGAGCCGGCTCACGCGCAACCACCACGATGTCCCCCAAAGGAATTCGCTTCTCTCCCCTTGGGATGAGATGGGAATGCTTGACTCCTGGGAGGAGCCGACTCTCCTGATCCCCTGGAACCCAGAGCCCGGTGAACAGCTTGTAGGTTCCCAAGGGAGCGTCGCTTGGAATGGCGACTTCAGCAGTGTCAATCATCACTTCTCCCACTGGCCACCGTGACGTGGGTAGATTGCCCCCAACTGGCGCATGATCGGCATTCAGTCGCCATCGCGGGGGAGATCCAAGATCAAAGTGCAGGATCATCACCATATCCAAAAGTGGCTTTGCAACAGCCCAGGAGGTGCAAACAGTAACGGTGTCGCCCTGATGGGCGGGATCGGGGCATGCCTCCCAGCCCACAAGGTACACCGTATTCCCTAGCAAGATGCCATCTCCCCCAGGATCGACTCGATGAGCGCATCCTGTATAGGCTTCGAGCCCGTTGGCCTTTCGGAGCCCCTGATGCAGAGGATACAGCTCTACGCCCTCAGAAAGGACCGTCCGCGCATGCCGCTCTCGCCCCAGAACTCGTGATGCCATACCAATACGATATATTGTCTCCCCGCAGCTCTCTCCAGATTCGACAAGTGACGACAGAAGATCCAAGGCCAAGCGATGGTCCCCCATTTCGGAAGCGATCCATCCGGCGAGTGCTCGTCCACCAGGGGAGAGATCATGCTGTGCCTTCAAAAGGTCCAATGCAGAGGACATGCGTCGTTCCCTCCAGAGCTCAACTGCGAAGGGAACCGCGGCCTCGCGAGGCATGGACCCCAGCGGCGGGCCTCCTTCACGGAGCAAACCAACCACAGTCCTCCACTTCTTCAACAAGACCGCTGTTTCGGCGAGCCCTCCGAGACAAGGATTCTTGCCGCCCGGACGAATCGAGTAGCCTTTCTTGAAGGCATCAAAAGCACCCTCTGTGTTCGACCGCCGCTGCTCGACTAGACCAATATCGTTCCATATCTCAGGACGCCATGGGTGAACCTTGACAGCTCGCTGCAACAGGAACAGAGTTCTGTTTCGGTTCTCCTCCTGATGTGCTTCGGCCACCAACTGAATCGCCCGCCGCTCAGCCAAACCGGCCACATCTCCCCACGCCCATCCCCATAGCAGTAGAACAAACGCAAGAATTGCAGGTCCAGTGGCCCAGCGGAGCTGCGTGAGCCCGGGTCTGCCGGTGGCAAGCCGAACGGTCATCCACCAGCCCGCAGCCAATGTCACCAGCAGTCTGGCACTATCGCCGGAGGCCGTCAATGCCAGGGCCGCCGCCATGACGAGGAGCAGGATAGTCGAATAGAGCACGGCGGTCTCAATATCACGTCTGGGGCGAGTTGGCCGGACCATCAGCGCGGCAAGCAGACAAAGCACGACCATGGCAGGCCACTGGAACGCCCTCGTCGAGCATGAGGCCAACGTGGTAAAGAGGAGAAGCCCCGACAATGAGCGCAGATATGACTCATCTCTTCTGGCCAACAGGAACGCCAAGAGGAGCACGAGAACAGCCCTCGCATCTGCTCCGTGATGGAGAAGTCCTATCCACCCAATTAGGTATGCCATACTTGCTAGGAGGATCGATGCTTTGATCTTTACTTCCCTTGGCATGGTTATGTTGCTACCTTCTCGCCATCAGTTACGGCCGTTTCATTCGCACAGAGGTCTGAAGATAGCCATGCAACCAACCCTACGCATCCTGTTGCTGATCATCATGATCCTCGCTGCTCAGCAGACACCATGGCCGGGCGGGCCTGACCTTCAAGCTGCAGTGCCATTTGCAGCGCTTCTCGCCCTGGTGGTCGGTGCGTTGGCGGGTCTCAGGGTTTCGCAGTGGCGCCACCTTCCGAAGCCACTCCTCCTTCTGCTGGCATTGGCCGGTGTGAGTGCACTGTCATCTCCCGTGCCCTGGGTTGCATTCCTTGCCTTTCTGGAGAAGACGCTCTGGATCGCCGCCACCATCTTGGCGGTTTCTCTTTTCTCTCCGCACGGCGCGAGAACCCCTCTGGTGGCAGGGGTCGTGCTCCTTTCGTTGCAGCAAATCCTTATGGGAACGCATCAATACCTCTCAACGAGGGCCGAGGTCTGGGGGAGCCTTGGTACTCCAAATGCACTGGCGAGGTTCGTACTTATGGCGTGGCCCCTGGTAGTGACATGCATACCATTGACAAGAAATCGGATCGAGAGATCATTATTGATCTCCAATGCAGTCGGCCTCTGTGTGGTATTGCTGCTCACCTCATCTCGCATGGCACTGCTGGCACTGGTGGCGGAAGCAGCCTACTTGTTCGGTGCAACGCGACCCAGGATCGGAATCTCCTTCCTCCTCGTGATTGGAGTACTCACCGGCCTGGTTCTGGCCACGGGCGTCATCGACCCGGCATTCAGGGGGGATGATTGGCAGAGAGTATTGGCGTGGCGAGCCGCTGCGAATCTTGCTCTCAAGTATCCACTCTTGGGCACGGGCCTCGGCACCTTCGGGCTCTACTACTCCCTCTCGCCTCCCGCGGGCGCTGCGCAGCTCCTTGCGACACCGCACAGCCTCTGGCTCCATCTTGCCTGCGAACTGGGACTCCTCTCTCTGCCGGTCTTCCTGTGGCTCGTGGTGTCCGGGTGGAAAAAGCTGCGTTCTCTCGAGTGGAGTAGCGCGGACCAATTGGACAAAGCACTTCTCCTGGCAGCCCGAGCAGTGATCCTGGGGCTTGGGATTCAGTCATTGGTCGAGTACTAGCTCCTATGCGCGATATCGGCAAGATCCCCGCCATCAGGTATCATGCACTCATGATAGCTCTTGTGATCGTGCTTCGATTCCCTGCGCTGCTTCTCCCGGTGATCGACACGGATGAAGCGGGCCACGGGGTCTGCGCACGAGAACTCCTTGCCGGTGGCCGGCTTTACGTTGACTACGCTGACAACAAACCTCCCCTCCTCTACTGGATATTCGCCGTTCTGCTTTGGATCGGCGGGGGAAGTACCCTGGCCGTCCATTGGTTCAATCTCTTCTGGATACTTGCGGGCGCCTGGGGTATCAAGAGAATGCTTCAGAGCGGGGGGAGCGGTGAAGTCTCGGGTCGATGGGCGTTCTTGGCCTATGTTGTCGGCTCTTCCGTTTACTTGCCAAACGATATGTTGGCCTCCAACGGCGAACAACTCATGAACCCGTTTCTTGTCTTCTCGGTATTGGCATGGTGGCTTCCCGGCCCCGCCTTCTCTCGCGGTCTTATCTCCGGCATCTCAGGAATCGCCGGAGGATTGTGCTATCAGAAGGGATGGATCGTACTGCCGGTGCTTCTGGTTTGGGCAATCGTCACTTCCTTGAGGGACAGGTCAGGCGCGCGGCACGTCTTCTCCTACCTGGTGGGGCTTTTCTTCGGCGCCGCGGCTATCACGATGGTCGTTGCCGCCCTCTTGCTTCGGACCGGATCCCTTGCTCCTTCGATTCACTGGAACTTCCTCTCCAATGCATCGTATATCCAGTCGGGTCTGGGTATCGTCTCCTTCTCTCTCGAGGATCATCAACCCCATGGGTTAGTGCGCGTCCTCTTCTACTTGCTCGCGATTCTGCTCCCCTTGAGAGTCATCTGGTCGGGCCTTCGATCCCGCCATCCCATGACTTCACGACAGGCTTCTCTTGCTTCCTTTCTCCTTCTCTGGCTGGGCGCTTCCTTCCTTGCCCTCAGCTTGGGTGGGAGGTACTTCGGCCACTACTTCCTCCAGATTGTCCCGGCCTGGAGCGGGCTCTTCGGCCTCTTCTTGCCTGGCGTATGGGAAAGAAAAGATCGCCCGGGGCGCCGGGGGCTCTTGTACTCAGGTATCCCCTTGGCAGGTCTCACCCTCTTTGCGTACGTCTGGCTCGCCATAGGAGGCCTCGAGTCACAGAAGCCAATTCTCCACGCGGTGGCCGATCATGCCCGGCGGAACTCGTCGGTAGATGCCCGGATTTTTGTCTGGGGCTATGCTTCTCCGGTGTACTACTATTCCGGCAGACAACCTGCCGGTCGATTCGTGTACCCACAAACTTTGGCCGGCTATGTTCCCGGCAATCCCCACAGCATGAATCCTGACAGCGACCATTGGCCGGATGTGGTGTGGGAGAACTGGCCCATCCTTATGGCCGACCTTCGCCAAAAGAAACCGGCGCTTATCTACGACTTCTCCCCTTCAGGATTCCACTACTGGGGCAAGTATCGGATGGAGGACTATCCACTCTTCTCTCTCGTTGATTCCTGCTACGCCCCATGTGATACGATCCTCAACGTGGTCGCCTACAAGAGGATTCTGCCGGACGAGAAGACAGAGGATAATGGGCGGGGATAACTCAATGTATCCATCCTTCCCCATCACCCCATCACCCCATCACCTCATCACCCCAATCCTCCCT
>JAUXFG010000214.1 GCA_030620115.1 Candidatus Fermentibacterota bacterium | reverse complement strand
TTCCAGTTTTACCATATCGACGATCGTGGATTGGATCATGGGGCCATGATAGATCGGCAGGCCGATATGTCAAACCATAAGACGCTGCGTTATTGCTTTGCGCCGCCTAAGAGGCACCGCGGCAAGGGTGCTCTTGGGGAAAGAAGAGCCAAAGCAATACGTACAATAACACTTCACATGGGCCTCGACCGGTCCCGTTCCCGACTGACAATTATTGATCATGAGTCCTTTCATCGCATTGCCGCAATCTCAGATCTCGAAATCAAGCAATTCCCATCCGGATCATCTAATACGACCCAGAACGGGAAATCTCGTCTGCTCCTCACCGACAGGTTCGACGTTTAGCCCGGACTTCTCATCGGGTTTCGAAGCGAAGCCGCCGAGATGGTTCTGAATGCGAGGCTTGCGACTGAGGACCCCGCAGGCGTATCCTCTGCGGGGAGCCTGTGCTGAGCGCCAGCGAAGTATCTGGCGACCGACAGAGCGTAACGAAGTCCCGCGTCGGACGCGGGATGCCATATCGGCTGCTGCAGCCGAAAGCTTGTGAGAAGTTCGGGCTAAGGTTGGCCCGGACTTCTCACAAGAATAAGCTCAGGGCTCCAGCTATGATGAGCTTCATATGGCAGGAGCGATGAAATTGAGGAATGCCCAAGACCCGTGTACATTGATTCATCATAGCCATCTGAGGAGCGACGGGCCGGAATGAAATGTGGAGGAAGCACATCATTAAGACATTGCATGCATCACACCATTTCGACTTGGTGGGGACGGCCAGCACGGACCATACAACGGGCAGGTCTCCTCCTTCCGTTGCACTGATTCGGGAATAGAGAATGCGAACTGAACATCATTACCCCAAGTTGCCGCTTCATAAACTGCTCCTATTCTCGTTGGTGCCGCTTCTGGCCGCCGCCCTCCTGGCAGAGGCCGTATTCTGGCTCTTCTCCGGCCACGGAAATACAGGAAAAAGCATCGCGGGAACAGTTGAACCGGATCCTGTGCTTGTCTGGCGCCTGAAGCCCCGCACGACTGGCCCTCTGAGAACGAACGAATTGGGTTTCCGTGACAAGCCCTTGAATCTCAAGGCAGCGGTGAAAATTCTTTTGCTAGGCGACTCAGTTTCATGGGGCGACGGCATTGACAACGTAGAAGATGTCTATCCGCAATTGACCGAGGAGTTGCTCTCCTCATTGAGCACAGGGAAGGTATTCGAGATAATAAACAGCGCGGTCCCCGGCTATTCCACATTTCAAGAGCTCCGCTACTTGGAGATCCGCGGTCTCGCTCTGGATCCTGATATGATTGTCCTTCAGTTCTGTCTTAATGATGTCGTAGAGAGATATTGGAATCTCGCTCAGTATGGCGGTGATAATGTCTTCTTTGGCATCGACACTCGTCATTCAATACCAGGGGTATTCGGCTGGATGATCAGGCATTCCCGGACCTTCGAGTTACTTGCTCGTCAGCTCGTCGACATGTCCCGTAACAAGCAAGAATACGAAGTGAGGAACATGGCAAAGGATTATCTGAGTCATGAGTTGGAGGATGCATGGATCCTTACGCTGTCGGAGATCGATAGAATACGTGATATTGCTGCCGTGAACAACATCCCGTTTCTACTGATAATCGCCCCATATGAATTCCAGTTGGATGATCCAACGAACACCTCTCAACCCCAGCAGAGGTTGCTCTCATATTTCAACCGCCATGGCGTCCAAGTTGTCGACCTTCTTCCTTGTTTCTCATCATTTCATTTGCAGAACAGTGACGTGGAGTTATTCAATGATGCGAGTCATTTCTCAACAGCGGGCCATAAAATCGCTGCAGAGGTGATTGCTCGCTCCCTGTCAGGAATTCTTTCATCCCAAGAGGAACCATGAACGGAGGTTTCATGTGAGTGCCGGCGTGACGAAACCCCGCTACAGGCTTCTTCTCATCCTCGTGGTGGTGGTGCTCCAATGGGTCATCTATCTGATGATGGGGTACGACAGCCAGACCGGCATCTGGACTCCGGTCCATCCAGACACCATGAATACGCTGATGATGGCGAGAACCTTGGCTCATGGCCATCCCCTTCAACTTCTGCCTGGCGACCCGCCATCAACCATGCTATCGGATCTCTTGAGCCCTCTCCTCTTCTCTGGGGGTTATTGGCTAGGCTTTCGATCTCCCTCGAGTTTTATCCTGTGGGCATATATCGAGTGCCTCATCATTGCGCTCTGTAGTGCGTATTTCATATGGAGGTTCCACAAGAGATCCATTCCAGAAGTTGCATTCCCGGCAACCCTATTGAGCATGATCTTCACTGGGATTTTTAGTAACATATTCCATACCAACTTCGGATTCTTCTTTGTATTCTTCTGGGGCGCGCTTGCATTCATTGATTCATTCCCTCTATTCATCCTGTTCAGCATATTGGCAGGGCTCACGCGCCCGGAAGGGATAATGGTCTATCTCCTTCTTGTGCTGCTCTTCTCCACGACCCATGGGAAATCAAGGCTGTGGAGATTCTTGCCGGGCCTTCTTCCCCTGTTGATCCCTCCTCTCCTCTACAAGATCCTTACGGGAAGCTTCGTATCCCAGGGAGTTGGCCCCCAGAATATCGTGCAGTACGAGGGCTTTGGGGGAAGCATCGCTGTGGCATTCTCTGGGATAACCGACCAGATCAAAGGGGGCATCTTGGGCATCTTCCCCACCAGTGCGAAGATAGGGAGTGAGGGTTCCGGTTGGTTGGGATCTTTTCCGCCTTTTCTCTTCATTCTGGCGCTGCTCGGTCTCGCAAAGTACAAGAAGTGGTGGCTTGCCATTCTGTCTTCATACCTCTTGATTGCCATTGTGGGAGATTCATTCACCCTGTTCTCCGCCGCACACCAGAACAGGCATATCAGCTTCATGGCGCCTTTCTTCTTCGGATTTGCACTCTGGTTCGTACGAGGCATCCAGATCAGGGGCATATCCCTCTACGTTCCCATGACAGTATTCTTCTCACTCATGCTTGGGCTGCAGTTCTTCGGCGCGATCCCGGGGCAGAGAAACGTCAAGGCGCAGATCGCGTGTGATAAGCAGATTACTGATCACCTCCTATCGGAGTGGTCCGAGACTGAGGTACTCGATGCCTCGTACAGCGTCTCTTACTGGGCCGACCGCCGATTGAAATGCCATACCCTCTCCCCCGCATCCAACCCATATCTTGGCGCTTATGTGAGGAGCTATTTCCGGCCACTCGAGATATCCGAGCTTGTTCAGAAGCTGTATCCCACACGTGTTGCCTTTGTTTCCTATTATGAGAATAGCCTGACCGAGCGATGGTTCTCTCAATTCACTACACAACAGTTGAAGTCATGCATGCGAAGGTACAAGAATATCGCTGAAGCAAGACTCCTCGATCTCTCGAAGATCAAAGACCAAGCCCCCTATGGCGATCCCTATTCCGAGCTTGATGTAGGTGATCCGTCTTCCGAAATCGCATGCCGGTATAAGTTCCGCGACTCGTTGGAACGTCCGCTGGGGAGTTTCCTCATGGAGGGCGATGGGTTTTGGGATGGGGGGAGACCAGGAATCATTGCCGAGGAATTTGACCTGCCAGTACCGGAAAATGGCGGGACCCTTGTTTGCAGGTACAGGGGATCGTTTCAGGGAAACATACTGGAGGAGTTCGACAAGTCTCCTGTCGCCCTCTCGGTGAGACGTTCAAGACTGCGGGTGGCTGCAGATGGGATCGAGGTGTTCAATGGGGTAGTCTCGTTGGAAGAGGGATTCACCTATCTCGAGATTCCCTTGGCGTATGGTGGCGTAGTTCATTTCGACATGGAGGGTGCCGTCCATTCCTTCCACTACTGGGTATATCCTGAATTCGCCATGGACCAAGCGGCAATCACCTCTGGCTGATGCGTCGTGCATGTATCGTCCGGAACGGTTCCCCGCAATGATCTTCCAAGACGCCGACCTATGTATGATGGCGAATGGTCGAATTTCGGTTCATATGTTGTTTCTCGGTTTCTATACAACTTATTAAGTTTCTGCGCAGGAACTTAATAAGTTTCACAACCCAAGACCTTTTGGCTCTCTCTCCTCCCGACCGGAGCAATCAGCTCTTCTTGCGAGGGGAGCCCCTCTGGAGAAAATGCGGGTCAAGACTGTGCATGCCAGAGCCGGAGGCTCTGCTGCAACTCATGGCCAGACAGATCGCCCAGCAACAGATCAGGAGAAGTAGCGGCCAGCTCGTCAGATGAATGAAGTCCGGTGGCCACGGCAATTGTCTTCGCATCATGGGCCTTGCCAACCGCCACATCCCGCGGAGTATCGCCTACGATAACCGCTCTCTGCGGCGGTATTGCTTCACCGGAAACCTGCGCGGCTCTCTCAAGCGCCAATGGCAACAAGGCCTCTCGGGAGGGAGCTTCCCCTCCAAAGGCCCCAAAAGAGAACCATCTCTCAAGCCCCACGGAACCAAGTTTTGTGTATGCCGACGTCCGCCAGTTGCCCGTGAGAAGACCGGAAATGAATCGAGAGTCTGCTTCGATGCCCTGAAGAGCGGTTACAACACCTGGCAAGACCCATGGCGTTCTTCTTGATAAGTTGAGCTCCACCTCCAAGAATGAGTAGTAGAGAGTCTTGAACTGAGAGACCATGGTCTCCTGCACCTCCACGCTGCATCGACCCATTGCATCCAAGAGTATGGCCTCGTCTGTTCTTCCCGCCAACTCAATGCCCTTCAGGGCATCGTGGATACCGAACTGTGTGACAAAGGCACGCTCCATGGCCGCCCTGCCGGCGCCGTTCGACCACATGAGGGTACCGTCTATGTCCCAGAGAACGACCAAGCCGGGAGTCGGTATCCTCTTGGAGCCATCTGTGCAAACCAGCTCAGGCTTGATCTTCAGTCCCACCATCATGCCATCCGTCTCGGATTCCAGAGAAGAGAACGATTCCGCCGAATCTATGCATATGGATCCTGCTGCTCAACTAACCCGGACTTCTCACCGGCTTTCGAAGCGAAGCCGGTGAGAAGTCCGGGTTAATGGACGCGTTACAAGCGTTGACCTATTCGGTGGTGCGCACAATTTTCACGCCCACATGAGATGCCCATATCCGTTGTTATGACCTAGCACGCTAATTGGTTCATGACCCCACATGCATGTCTTGGAAATGCGCAACCTCCGAGGCGCACGACTCAAGGAGGAATAATGCAGAAGTTATCCGAACTGGTGGAACGCGCCGGACAGACTCCTGGTGGCAAACTCGTGGTGGCAGGCGGCCACGATCCCGATACGATTCAGGCCACTGCACGGGCAGCCCGGGAGGGATTGGTTGAGGTGATCCTGGTAGCGGACCAGGACAAAGTGGAGACGCTTCTCGAACGGGAAGGCATTGGAAATGACCTCTTCTCCGTGATCCACCAGCCAGACCCTGTTCTCGCAACCCAAGAAGCGGTGAGCTTGGTCGCTGCCGGTAAGGCTCAGATGCTCATGAAAGGACAGGTGGGGACCGAGGTGTACATGCGCGCCATCCTCCACAAGGAGAGAGGGATCCTTCCACCCGGAGGGGTGCTCAGTCATATCAGCGTGTTTGAGATG
>JAUXFG010000092.1 GCA_030620115.1 Candidatus Fermentibacterota bacterium | reverse complement strand
GGATAAAGATGGGATGCAAGAATGTGAAACTATTCCTGCGCGAACCCTAAAAAGAGGCCACCCTTTGGGCTCATTCAGAATCGGCGATCCTTCGGCAGTCTCCAAATGTCATAGGTTCAGAAACGCCCTAACAGCCTGAATTCCGAGCTCTCTGTTGCTCATCATCGGTCGGCAACCTTGATCACGGCGTTGGGCTGTTCTAACTCGCCCCGTCTGGTCAGAATGAGCGCATCCTGCAGTTCTTCGAAGGGAAAAAGACTCGTTCCTACTTCCAAATCCAGCCGGTTAACGATCTCGAGCAATTCCTCTGCATCAGACCTCTTCAAGTTATACAGGGTTCTGATATCGCGTCCCCATAGATTCTCACTGTAGTTTTCAATCACAATTGGAGACGCACTCACAGGCGCCATCACCAGGGTCCCGCCTTTTTCCAACTGCGAGAGCATAGGTTCAACCAGGTTTCCTGCCGGGGGAAAGAGAATGGCTGCGTCCAATTTGTGTGGCATCCTCTCCTTTGCGGCGTTCGCAGCCCAGCTCGCTCCTGCTCTCTTTGCGCCTTCGATATTCTTCGCCGACCTGGTGTTCACATACGTCTCTATGCCCATAGATTGCGCGACCTTGAGCACGTAGTAGGCTGTAGGACCGAAGCCATAAAGGCCCAATCTGTCCCCCTCTTGCGCCCCTGTGAGCTTAAACGCCGCGTACCCCGCTATGCCAGGGCACAAAAGTGGGGCGATTTCGGCAGGTTCCAATTGGACAGCATTGAGCGGCAAGGCATATTCCGCCGGCACTGTCACATACTCTGCGTAGCCGCCATCCACGTCCCACCCTGTGCATTTGATCTGCGAGCAATAGTTCTCTCTCTGTGATAGACAATACTTGCACTCTCCGCAAGCGCTGTGCAGCCAATACATGCCGGCCTTGTCACCGACGCGGAACCGTTCAACGTTTTTCCCCACCTCGTCAACGATTCCCACGATTTCGTGCCCCAGAATGACGGAAGATCTCCTCAAGGGAAGGTCCCCCTCTGCGATGTGATTATCCGTCCTGCAGACCCCGCAAACGAGGATTCTTAGCCGCACTTCGCCATCCCGTGGATGGGGCGTAGGGACCTCCACGAGTTTCAATGGCCGTTCCTCTATTCTTCCCTGTTTTTCAAGTATCCATGCCTTCATCGCTCTCTCCTCACATGCCATATGTGTTCTACCGAATCAACAACTACGCATTCCTTTCGATAGTCCCTTATAGCGACGCGTATCGGCGTCGCCACGAGCGTAGGCCTCGTGCCACCCGTCGGGCACCGGCATCTCCTTGTACAACTGCACACGCTGGGCCTCAAGCAAGCAACGGGGACGCTCCATAAAATCCGCTGCACAAATCACCCGATGGTCCGTCTCGGATGATAGGCGATCCAGCCAGGAGAGCCCCTCTTCGCAACGGAGCAGGTGGTGATCGAGAATCAGCGTATCAACGTGACGAGCCAGCCGCTGTGCGTTCCTCCATGCCTCCTGCCGTTGCTTTGGCGAGAGCACCGAGAGATAGAGAGGCGGCCCTCCAGCCAGAACGATATTTGGTTCCCAATTCAGTATCAACGACACAGCCTCGTTATCAAGAAGTTGAATGTCCGAAGCGTGCACGAAAACAGCGCCCTCGTCCTCAATGCGAGTCATCATTACCATCCCATGTCCGCCATGTCGTTCACCGTGCGGCACAGGCAGTGAAAAGGCGAGACACCCCTCACTCTGTGTTTCTGCATTCGGCAGGTCCCTGTCCAACACCTCGCACAGAGTTTCCCTCCGAAGCTCCATGTTGGGGGCGAGCCCTTCAGACCCCTTGGTCCAGAACCGGACTGTCCGGCAGAAAGGAGCCACCTGACGGGCGTTGAGCTGATAGGGGTTGGCGTCCGGCAAAGGAATGTGATCCCCATGAAAATGGCTTATCACCACGTCGGTCGAATTCTTCAATGCCGCCATGATCTTCCGGCGCACCTGCTCTCCAACCGCCACCTGTGACGGGTGGGGAAGCAGCCCGTGGCGCCGGTAGCCCAGAGCGAGCCCGGGGTCAATGACGATCTTGCGGTCCTCGACCTCTACCACACAGGAAAGCCCGCGCACTCCCAGTGACTCCGCTCCAAGAATCTCGATACGCATGTCACTCCCTGCCAATCGCGAACTGGCTACTTCTTGGAGTAGTTCTTCTCTCCAGCACGTATGGGCACTGCAAGCCAATTCTCCTGAGGTACGAAGGGACATGTGTAATTCTCGCTATACACACACCATGGATTGTACGCCCTATTGAGGTCGAGAATCCATTTCCCATCCGCGGTGTGATTCCTCGCAGCGTTGAGATCAAGATACCTCCCTGCACCGTATGTTTCCTGGCCAGACGTTGCGTCCCTGAAGGGAATGAAGAGTTGCCCTTCCTCAGCATCGTTCTTGTAAGCCTGGAGCACACATTCCTCGCCGCCGATGCTGAATCGAAATTCACCCCATTGGATGAAGTCCCGCTCCTCGCCCTTTGTATAGGCCATCTTTTTCGTCTTCTTTTCCTCATGCTCGTAGAGTTCGATCTCGAATCTGCAATCCGGGGCGGGAGGGTAATAGTCGAGCCCTTTGAACTCAGCGCGATCCTGGAGAGGTAGCGGCGATTGCCAACCCCCCGCGAAGAACTCATCCTTTTCCCTACGCTCTCTCTCGATCTGCGCTTTCCACTCGTCAGTTTCCACAGCAACTTGCCTCCTTGTCTATGGTACGGAGCATTGTCTTATCTTCAACCTGATCTCAAACATCCGGACGTTGCATCCGCACTGCTTCACATCACATGGATTACCTTCAACAGATAGGCCGGCGACTCTTCAGCCATCTGCTTTTTTGATTCCTTGATCCGCTCGCTCACCCCCTCGTTCCAACTTCTTCGCCGACAGCAGCCGTAAGTAGCCAAAGTAATAGCCGTGAACCTGGAAATCACCAAAGCCCTGCTCCCGCAAGATCGCCATCCAATCCCGCCGCACAAAGTCGGACGCCAGTGGGCATTCCAAATGATGAAAAGCAAAGCGCACCGGCCAGAACGATTGCTCCGGCTCGAACTCGTTGTAATCCAGGACAAGAAACTGACCACCAGGCCGAAGTGCCCGGTAGACGTTCTCGACGATGTGCAGCCGATCCTCCTGGACGAAACCGTGCAGGACGAAGGATATGAAGACCTTGTCGAATTCTTCGCAGTAGTGCAAGGTCTCCTCGATGCGCTGCTTCTCCATCGTGACATTGGGCAGATGGCGACAGCGACGCCGGGCCTGCGCCAGCATCTCCACACCGATGTCCAGCCCGACAATCTGCCCTGCAACAGAGAGGCGGCGGGCCATCAAGCAAGCGTTGCGCCCACTGCCCGATCCAAGATCAAGGATGGCATCTTCTGCTTGGATCGCCATATCCCGCATAACTCGCCGGATGAAGAAGGGATAGGTGCCGGCTGTGATGATGTTTGTCAGCAGGTCGTAGTGACGGGCCTCAAAGCCCTCAATCTCAACCTTGGAATCTGAACGGTTATATGTCTGGTTCAAACTGATACCTCGCTCTCCCAAGACCGTAACCCGGATTTCTCACCAGCTATCGAAACGAACAAGGTTACCTGAAGTCAGCTCTCAATGCATGTTGATCCAACGCCACACAGGATCCATTCTCAGGCCAAACTGTACGTAGAATAAATCCCCACTAAATCCATAGATTTAGTGGGGATTTGTAAAACCCGCGAAATACGGGCTGGGCCGGATTGCAGGAACATCAGTCCGCGACCTGGTTATCCCAGCGGGTCACGGGGGAGCAACGGATATACCACCTCCTTGAAACGCTGGGTGACCTTATCCCATGTATACCTGTTCCAGACCTTTGCGCGCCCCCTCTCCCCCATTCTCATGGCTAATTCCGGCTGCGCCAGGAGGACCTTCATGTATCCTCCGGCTGCAAACGAGTCCCCAAACGAAACCAGGAAACCATCAACACCATCTTCGATCACCCATGGGATTCCGCCTGCAAAGGCGCCGATGGCCGGAAGGCCCAAGAGCCAACCCTCCAGGAACGAGATGCCGAAGCTATCAGCCCGGGACGGCATGGAAAGGATATCGGCCGCTGCCAACGCATCCCGCTTTATGGCATCGTCCACTTCGCCTAAAACCACAAGCCCCTTCAGTTCGTGACTTGTCCTGTACGCGAGGTACCCCTGATCGAAATCGTCTCGAACAAAACCGAGAAACACGCCGGTGGCATCGATGCCCTGGCCCCTGAGCCATAGGACAGCCTCGGCAGTATGATGGCTTCCCTTCTCGTGGGTCTGCGTACCCATCTGGAGCACGATTGGCCCCTCGATCCCATAGCGTCGTCGGAAACGCCCTCCGTCTCCGCCCAGACACGAACCCGGATCCGCACCAGGCCCGATGGCCACGAGCTTACGCTGATCAATGCCACGCCGCGCAAGAAGGCCGGTCTCTGCGGGGCTGTTACAGACGACTAAATCAGCAGCGCAGAGAAGCCGTGGCACACCATGGCCGACGAATTCTTGGCGGTACTCCACACGCATGGGTTCACCGGTATGGATCAAGGTGAGAAAGACCAGTGGTGCGCGCCACTTCCTCGCCACCACGAGCCCTGGTAAGAGAAACGGTGTATGCGGAAGCACTCCTGCTATCACGAGGTCATATCGTTTGGCAGAAACAAGGGCGTGCCACAGGAGCGCGGTATGCGTGGCCGGATCGCGAAACGCCCACCAGGTCCACGGTCGCACAAGTCCACGTATTGCATTGAACATCTGCGGATGGTGAAGAGACCACGATGAGAGAGGGAACCGCCTGACACGCACGCCCTCCAACGTCTCTTCAGAACAGCTGACCCTCGCCATGTTTCGGTCGACGAAGTAATGCGTGTCCTGCGCATCGCTTGTCCAGACGGTTACCGATGCGCCATCGCGAGCCAGCGCCTCCGCAAGGTGGGCCATATGTATCGCCGAACCCGAACGGTTCGGGAGATACAGAGGAGAGAGAATAAGAACCTTCACGTTGCTTCCACCAGACTGCCGCGTATTCTGGGATCCGACTGGCCAAAGAGGGAGATTTCTGTGAACCTGAACTCGAACCAGGGTTTCTCCGCCCCGAGCTCGCAGTGAAACACGATCTCCAGCGGATCCGCTCCCTCGCTGACAAGATGGTGGTGAAGCTGCCATCCTGCGGAGAGCGCCCATGTCCACGACTCGTCCGCCGCATCAACCTTGAGTGTGGGAAACGGGGGCCGTTCTATATGAACGAAGAGTTGTACCTGCAGGACTCCTGTCCGCTCCGTGGGGCGATTGAGAATGCAGGTAGCGCGGGGAGGAAGGAATAGCCGAAAGGAAGGGTATGCAGGAACGGTCCCACCCCATCCCTGGCGAAAACCATGTTCACACACACCTGCTATGGCTCGGTTCCCTTTATCCCAAGGAACATTCATGCTTGTTCCCCCATACTGCTCACCTTGCTACCCGGATCGCCCTCGCCATCACGCAGCAACAAGGCAGTCAAGGGCCGCCGGGCATTCTCGGGAACTCGCCATCCATTGAGCTGCACCGGCCTATCATCACAGTAGAGCCATGCAGCCACATGCTGGTCATGGAGCAGTTGGGGTGCCCGCTGTTCCAGCCACCTTGCGAGCTCCCCGGCAGTAAGAACTCGCTCGCTGGGGGGGATCAGAATTCCCCGGTATCCATGCTCCTCAGTGATGAGTCTCAATGCCTCGAATAGGCCGTTTCTGAACAGGTGAGCCTTGCCGTGCCATTCAGGCGGGTCAACGAGAATGTGGGGATGCTCGGTGGAAAGCACATTCCGTGTTTCTCCAATAATGGACCGTGCCCGCGCAGCCGACGCGACCCAATCATGGCTTACCCGTCTCGCGCCGATCGATAGAAAAACAACAAGACAGGCGGTACCTATTATCACGGCCCTGCTCAAGATCCTTCTTCTTTCCGCAACTGCGGCCAATTGGATTGCCAAAAACACCACGGGGACAATGCTCAGCGGGTACAGAAACCTCGTCTGTTCCGGCCCCCCCAATTTCAGGAATGGCAAAAAGATGATACACTCCCATAGCCACAGCGCCAAGAAAATGGGGCTCCCCCTTGCCGCCATCCCCAGCGCCCCAAGTCCCAGCAAGAACCAGAGAGGCCACAGGTTCGATGTACCGTGCACGCCGATCCCCAAGCCAAGATAGGAACCCAAGTGTGAGAGGCTTCTTCCAAGGTCGAACGGCGCAGCGTACCCGCCCGCCAGCCCAACGTGCGCTCCAGCGGCACGCAACGCACCCACATATGCAACAGAGAATACGGCCAAAATGACTGACCAGACAAGCGCATCCCGTCTTCTCCCCAAACACAGAAGGAGGAGCGGCAACCCCCAGATGAAAAACACGGCGGGTTCCTTCATCGAGAGGGCTGCGATGAGAAGCAGCCCCGCGATCAAGCGTTGATCCCGGAGGACAGCATTAATTCCGGCGAGCGCAAATCCCACGGCAAGCGGACCGCACCGCGCAGAGCTCCAACAGACCGCCTCGTGCAGGGTGGGAAGCGTGGCGAAAAGGACACCCGCCACAAATCCTGCCATGGACCGTCCCGAGAGCTTCCATGCCAGAAGGCTCACCTGCCAGACACAGAACCAGTGCACCACAAGATCAAAGACATGTGCTGCCCCTGGTCCTTTGGGAGAGAGGAGACGCCAGGTCATCCAGCAACCGGGGCGAAAAAACTTCCCAGGCCGTTGTATCTCCCCACTTCCTGCACGCTCCAACCATGGCCAGTCATCGCTGACCCATCCCCCACCAGACATTGCCCCCCAGGCGCCATACACAGCTGCCGCCACAACAAGAGGAAGGAAGAGGTGACGGAGGGTTAAATTCGCCATGCAGAAGCAGTCTCTCCAGAACCAATCACCACGGATCCAGTATTAGATCTCTCCACGATCTCGTCTACTGCGGAGCCTTTGACCAGATTCACGGTGTACCCCCCGAATCCGGCCCCGGTCAACCGTGCTCCGAGTATGCCGTCAGCGTTGCGCGCCCACCGCACAAGGCGATCGAGCTCCTTCGTACTGACCTCGTAGCGCGCCGCAAGGCTTTGATGCGAACGGTACATGAGCCTCCCCAGGGCAATCATGTTCCCGTCGCGCAACGCAGCCGCCGCGCGAATGGTTCGTCGGTTCTCCCCTATCACATGGAGCGCCCGAAAGAAGAGCCTTCCCGGCATCTTCTCTTGCTGGGAAAAAAGAGCCAAAGGCGTCACTTCGCTGAGAGATGAGGCACGGATGCCTGCCTGAGACAAGTATTCCAGGGCCTCGGCGCACTCCTCCCTTCGGCGTCGATATCCCGATGCGGCGAGCTGGCGGCTCTGGCCCGAGTCCAGCAGCACAAGCCTGAATTCAGGAGGTATTGACGGCACCTTCTCGAACTCCTGCGAAGCACAATCGAGGAACATCGCATTCCCGCCCCCCCCGAATAGGACTGCATATTGATCCATGATGCCGCACGGCACGCCGGCGAAATCGTGCTCTGCCTCGAGGCAGATCTGAGCCACCTCCCGCCTCTCCAGTACCACATCTGCGAGCTGGAGGAGTGCCAGAGCCACCGCCACCTCCATGGCGGCGGACGATGAGAGACCGGCGCCAACGGGGAGATCACTCTCAATGAGAAGCTGCGCCCCTGGAATACGAATCTTTCGCGCCAGGAGGCCATGGATCACCCCTGCAATATAGCTCATCCACCCTCTGCCTCGGTGCTCCTCCAAGCGTGCAAATCCAATGGTGCACTCCCCCATGGCGGACGACACAACCCGTATTCTTGCCTCGGCATCAGCGCTGCATGCGACCTCCACATAGCGATCCACGGCCATGGGGAGGACATAGCCGCCATTGTAGTCCGTATGCTCTCCGATGATATTGACCCGTCCCGGCGCTCTGGAACGTACCGCGGGATGGTTTCCGAAGAGCCGGAGGAACTCTCGCTCTATCTGCGTCCTTGGCAACGCTCACCACCTCTCGCCACAGGACGGGCCCGGGATGTTAGCCCGCCGTAGGAGGCAGGGCCGTCAAGTCTATGGCGATCCGCTCACCTGATGTATCCATCTGCTCGCCATCCACATGGAGGGATATGACTCTGCCATCTGCCACTTCGATGTCGATTTCATGCCCAAAGACCCGAGCCCCCTGGACATGAACGAATTCGAGCCCTGTAGGCAAGGGAGAGACGCGCAAAGTGCCATTGGGATCAGGCTGAAGGCCGGCGCAGTATTTCAAAATCAAGTCAATAACCCAGCTATGCTGGTAGTCATTGATAGTACGATACAGGCACGGTTTGCCGGTCAGGGGATTGTAGTGCTCGTAGCAGTTCGGGAGCGCGGCATCCCCTCCCAGAAACAGCAATCTGATGGTTCGCAAGAGCGCCTCGCCGGCGTGGGGAAGGAGAGATGGTTGCAGCCGCGCGCCGGCTCGCGCCAAAGCCTCAACAAGATGGCTGTTGAGCATAGGCCAGCTCCTCCCATTCCATGGGCAGTTTCTCATCAACCCCTTCCAGAGCCCTAGGGGATTGAACATGGGATCATCCATGCTCAGCGAAGGGAAGGGGTATTCGGTCCAGAACTCTTCCGGATTGAGGAGGTGATGCTCCAGGGCAGCACAATGCTTCTCTTCCGGCATATCGGTCATGAACGGGTAGAAACAAGTGCCAGCCTTGACCTTTGTCCGGTTCCCGGTACGCGAATCCACGTCATAGAACATCTGATCTCCCGAGTCCCACATGCGCAGAAGCACGGCTTGCTTGATGCGTTCCGCCTCCTCCCTCCACACCGCGCCTTGCCCCTCTTCACCAAGCATGCCGGCCATCAGCGTCAGCCCCCGATAGAGCTCATACGCATACGTCGTGGCATCAACACCCTGGAGTTGGAAGCGGTTGCCCCAATGCTGGATATCAGCCTCCGGATTCACCACCTGGTACCGGCTGGAGAACTCCTGCCCGGTCTCATAATGATTCTCCACCGCGTAGAGTCCGACGCCCTCCGGGTCTCTGGTACTCCGGAGCCACTGCGCATAGCGTGAAAGCGAACGGTAGGCTGCCACCAGGATCTCTCGACTCGGATGGATCGATAGGAGATCGAGCACCGACCCGGCCCAGTCAGCGTGATAGAACGACTCTTCGCGCGCCCCCTCAAGGTCAATGATTCCCGGGATTCGCCCATCTTCCTCTTGCGCATCGAAAAAGTTAAAGAGGGTATCCTGTGCCACTTGCGATGTCTTCATCCACCGGAGCTCCCGGAGATGGGCCTGCAGGCTGTACGTAATGGCACGCCGGAAGTAACCGGGCCCCTCACAGACTGTTCGGCGTTTCAGCTGCCCCACGCCTGGTCGCTGCATGGCCATGCGTAGGCCCATCCAACGATACCAATAGTAGCGTTGCACATGCTCTGATGAACAGCGGAACTGTGGAATAGCAGCAATGTATTGTTCCCATGCATCAAGGCTTTCCTCGATAGGTCGGGCATCCCCGCGTACGTTTTGGCGCGCAGCCTGCTCCGCCTTTTCCCTCTCCGTGGCAAGCGCCATGGCGGCAACCAGACGAATCGGCGTCTTGGGAGAGAGCTCCAAATCCATCCGCATCCCGAGGTGGAGCTGGTGTTTCATGCGACCTATATGCTCAGGTTGGTCACCGGCCTTCAGCGTTTCCCACAGTGCTGATCGTGTCCACAAAGGTCCCGCGGTGCCGGCCTCCGAGGGAGTGACCTGTACCACCGATTCGCCCGGCCCCAAGGCCAGAGCGAGCCAAACAAGCTCGCTTGAACCCACTGGCGCGGGCAACCGCCTTGGCACAGCTACCGTCCCTACGCCCCGTACCGCAGAAGTATCCGGCTCGGCAGGTTGGATGCTCCATGCCACCAAAGAGATATTGACGAGGTGATCCGTCTCGACCGTGAGCTCGCTGACGAGCACGCCGGACGGAAGTACTGTCTTCCTTTCGAGCATCTTGATGCCACCGCTCGACTCATACTCTTGGAGCACATATGCAGGGGTCCATCTCCGGCTTACCGACCGGAGGTTAATCGGTTCCCCTGTTGGACCGAGCAGTTCCACAGAGAACAAGGGGCCTATTTGATGCCGGTAGAATTGGCCTGCATCCCAGAATCCAGGCTTCTCCAACCAGATGGGAGATCCCGGCGCCCAAAGAAACGGCCCATCCCCTCCCAGGACCCACTTATCAGAGCGCGCCAGGCTTTGAAGCACCCCGCGTTCATAACTCCCCATCATGTCCTCCGTTCATTGAGACCTCATGCTTCCGCCTTCGGCGGGATGAGCTGGGCGAGGTCAGAGTTCTGTGGTTGGGCCGTGCTGTCAGGGTTCAAGTGTCAGGAAAGCAATTCTCATCAACTTAATGGTCAATACGCTCGCCGGACAACCTATCTCATGTGAACAGCAGGCCGCAACTCTCTTGTTGGGAAGCGGCTTTCATCGCATGTGCCAACATGGGAATACAATATCCCGTAGCGAGATTCCGGAACCGCGGCCCCCAGCCCAGTCATTGCGAGGAGCCCTTCGACAAGCTCAGGATAGAGTCCGCGATGAAGCAATCTCATCCACCCATCGAGATCGCCGCGCTATCGCTCGCGATGACCTCCGGCATGCCTCAGTCATTGCAGCGAGGGTTCCAAAAGCGTAGGGCACTTCCCAGCCTGTCCTGAGCTTAGCAATGTAGATCGGGTTAGCCCAACGTAACCCGACATCCCCGCATTATTCGTTTCCCACATCCTTCGGCAACGTCATCGCCCCCGTGCCCCAATCCACCGAGTACACACCCGCATCCACGTATCGCCACATGCTGGAGTAGAGTCAATCGATCAGTCGACACACATATTCATCTTTGACCGGATTGTATCCGGAATGTCGGGTTACGCTGAGCTAACCCGACCTACGCTACTGAAACCACGCGACAACCGGGACGCAATTGCTCGCGCCCCTACCTCAGCTTCACCACTCTTCCCATTGCCTGTCTATTCCCCATCTCGACCCGCAGTACATATGCTCCAGGCGCTACCACGCGCCCCCCGTCATCACGCCCGTCCCAGACAAACTGGTATACGCCCTCGGCAAACGGTCTACTGAAAACCTGTCGTACGACCGATCCACCAAGAGAATAGACGCAGCCACGAGCTACGCCTCTCGTCCCAATGACCACTCGCGCCTCCATGCTCCCTTGAAACGGGCACGGCGAGACGGATTCGATTCGCAGCACCCCCGAAACAGGCTCCCCCGGAGTCTCTCCGATCAGCTGATCGGTCCATCTCCAAAGACCGTATCTCCTTGCTGCCAACAGCTCTCCGGACCTAGCTCTGGACAGGAAAAGCTCGTTGGCGCCAAAAGGTGACGGCAGCCCATTATTCATGGAGTCCCAGGTCAACCCACCGTCCATTGATCGCAGGATCCCAAGGGGTTCGGGGCTGGCCCCTGCATAGGCCATGTAGATCGTCCGAGAATCGAACAGGTCGAACACCATCTGCCGGCCTGTCCACACATCATAGGGGAAGTCCCACAGCTCCCATGATATCCCGTCGTCAAATGATTCGGCGAACTGTGGCCACAAGCTCTGAGATGAGACGACGACGAACGCGATCCAATGATGAGGATCCGCCGGATCATTATCGAATGCGCTCACCTCGCCTTCGAGCACAAGCTCCCATGTCTCACCCCTGTCTGTGCTCCGACACAAGCCACGGGGAGAGGCAAGACACGCAAATACTACCAGCGAATCCTCACGGTGGAATACCACGCGATCGCAGAAAACCGGCTCTTCCGTTCCAGAAATCCAGTTCCACGTTACCCCATCGTCTGTGCTTCTGTAAAGGCTGTAGTTGTTCCATCCCTGCGTCGCAAAGATCAGGTCATGCTCCCACGGGCTCGGCATGTATCGAGTTGAGTTCTCCGTGGTCCTTTCCCATGTCTCACCCGCGTCCCGGCTCCGCCACGGCACGTCCCCAGTGAAGATGTCATAGTAGCCGCAGTATATGGTCGCAGGATCCTTTGGATCTACGGTCACGGCGTACGGAAACGGGCCATTGCTCTCCTCCAGAAATCGCCACGTCAATCCATTATCCGTGCTCTTGTAAACACCCCACTCTTCCTCAGGCAGGTAGCAGTCTGAGGTGCTGACGTATACCACATTTTCAGAATCCGGAGGACACACGACCGATTCGAGATAGATGCCCTCCCACGCAATCCTCCTCCATTGCCACCCATCGGCCAAAGCCGTGAATACGAGTAGGCTTATCAGACCTATCACCGCATAGAATAGTGCTCTCCACTTCATGGCGCCAACCTCCAGGTGTGAACCTCCCTGTCATTCCTCATCCGGATAGTCTTGGCCTCAGCCCGGAGCGGGCCTTGCCGCGGGCCTTGCCGTCTGATATAGGAGAGAGGTATCCTGTACCGTTGTGCAATAGTGGTCGCCCATGGCTGGGCTGTCAAGTGACATAGGCGGCTGTGGTGAGCAGACATTGTTGACTGCGGTGGATACAAGATTCGGCTGTTTCCCTCAGGATGGCAGGCAGGTCAGTGGCGCCACTGATCTGCGCCACTGACCTGCATCACTGAGCTGCGCTACTGGCCACGTGGTGGAATGCCCGGGACATGCCGCTTGGGCGAATGTGCTTGACGAGGCCGCGCAAGAAGATTATCGCTTGCGGGGTTGTGCAGAGTCGACAGCAGATTCGTTCCTGCGTTCGAGGGTTCAATGGTTCGATATTCGCTTCTTCTTGTGATCCTTTCATTCTTCGCGTTCTTCCCCGGGCTTGGTGGTGATTTCGTCTGGGATGACGACCTCCTTCTGCTTGATCATCCCAACTACCGTCACCCCGAACTCATTCTCTCATCACTGAAATCTCTTTTTCTCATATCTCCAAGCTACTTCAGGCCAATCGGGTACTTGAGCTTCTTCGCGGACTACGCCCTCTTTGGGACCAGCTCCACCTTTTATCACCTGGAAAACCTCTTGCTGCATATATGCTGCGTGCTCTTGCTGTTTCGACTTCTTCTCGCCATGGGCGGGCGGCCCCTCGCCGCATGCCTCGGTGCAGCCGTGTTCGCCATCCATCCGTCACGAGTCGAGGGGGTGGTGTTCATTTCCAGCCGCTTCGATCTCCTCACTACTCTCTTCTTCCTTGGTGCGATAAGGATACACCACCGTTCCCTCACTGGTCGATCGTGGAAACTGCGTTGGGTCGCCGCATTGGTATTCCTTTTCGCACTCCTTTCCAAAGAGATGGCAATCACGTTCCCCGTAGTGGCCTTGATCGCCGATCGTATGCTCTGGCCTCCACCTCGGCCCAAACCAAGCCGGAGGGCCAGACGAGCACAGATTTCCTGGACTGGCCTCAAGAGCTACACGCCGTACCTCGTGGCCATTGGCTTCTACTTGCTCGCTCGCACAGCGACATTGGGCGCGCTCTTGCCCACTCGGGCGGGTCCCCCCGTGGTCGCGGGACTCCTCCACCGACTGCTCCTCGTGGGCCGGACCTACGCCGGCTACGTGGGCTTCACCATATTCCCTTTCTTCCCAAGCCCTGTTCACTACTACCCAGCCGCCGGCGCAGCCGACCTGCAAGGCTGGTTTGGGCTGCTGTTGCTGGTGGGATCTGTCTATCTTATCCGAAGGGGCCGCCTGGAACGAACAGCTCGATCCGGCCTTTTTCTCTTTGTGGTATTGCTGCTACCGGTGCTGAACCTGATTCCCATACGCCTGGCAGGTCCCTCCTACTTCGCCGAACGATTCCTCTATCTGCCCCTAGTAGGACTGGCAATAGTTTTAACTTGGCTATTCTCGCATCTGCCCAAGAAGCGCACGACTTTCGTGCTCGTGGGGATTGTGCTTCTATCCTTCCTGTTCGTGAGCTACACCGCCTCGGGCAAATGGCGAAACGATAGAACCCTCTTCGCCTGGGTGGTACATCGGACGCCACAATCCGCCCTTGGCTACACAAATCTCTCCTTGGAGGAGACCAGGGGAGGGAGCACGGAACTGGCACTTGCCTTCAGCGAATCAGCATTGGTGCGCCAGCCCAACAATGCCGATGCGTGGGATAATATTGGTGTTGCATACTTCCAAGCAGGCGCACTGGCTAAGGCTGAGTCTTGCTTCATTAGAGCACTAGCCTTGGCGCCGGGGCATCCACTCTTCAGAACGAATCTCGCGGGAACGTGGAGAACCATGGGTCGACTCGATGAATCGCTCAGACTTCTCCAGGAAGTGCTGCAGCAGGATAGTACCACCACATCAGCCCATCTCAACATCGGTCTCTGTCATCTCCAGGCAGGAAGACCAACCAATGCGATTAGGCCCCTGGAACGCGCTGCGGATCTGGGCGAGGTTGATCCGTCGATCTGGATGACATTGGCCAAGGCCTATGTGTTGGTTGGAAGAGATATCGATGCCCGTGAGGCGATCCAGAGGGCCGCCGCTCTCAAGATGTCTGGTGATTCCATAGTGGAAGAGCTCGCCGTTGCCGGGAGGAGCGCCTTGCAAGAACGCAGAGTTCGCGACTCGGCACGCCTCCTCCAAGCCGCTGGTGCACTGTCACCGGAAGATCCGGTCATTGTCAATGATCTTGGCGTCAGCTTGAGAGCACTTGGGCAGATCGATGGAGCTGAATCCTGCTTTGCCCAGGCAGTCCATCTGGCTCCTGATCTATCGGTGGCCCACGCCAATCTCGGGGAGATTGCCTTGCTCGCCGGGGAGTCTGCCAGGGCTGAAAGCATTCTGAGAGGGACCATCGCACGATGGCCAGAGCTGCCGGATGCATACCGGCATATAGGCCACCTTTTCTTGCAGCAAGGAAAGACGGATTCGGCTCGAGGCTTTTTCGAGCGCTACCTTGTGCTTGCTCCGGACGGTTTTTTCGCCCCCGAGATCACCACCATCCTGGAAAAGCACCTATCGATTGCCCCAAATCGATAATTATCCATCGCTCAAGTCGCCCCTGGCGAGCTGTTGAGCCGGTGAGCTGATAAGCCGGTGAGCTGTTGAGCCGGTGAGCTGTTGAGCTGATAAGGTTGGAAGGGAGAGATGTCTCTCGCATGTTCTGTTCTTCTCTCCTCCACCATCTGAACGCTCAACACTGCACGCTCTCTCCTTCCCATTCACCCATTCACCCATTCCAGCAATCCAGCATTTCGAAATTCGTAACCGTTCACAGGTTCAGGGTTCAGGGTTCAGCGTTCAAGGTTGCCTGAAGTCAGCTTGGGCTATGTGGAGGCGTTCAACAGGTTCT
>JAUXFG010000248.1 GCA_030620115.1 Candidatus Fermentibacterota bacterium | reverse complement strand
TCCTTGGAGTCGCTCAGAATGACAGGGGTGGTTGGCATTGGACGTGAAAAGACGTGTCATTCTGAGGAAGCGAAGCGACCGAAGAATCTGGGTGGGGAGGAGGGGGAATCTCGAATTGCTGGATGATTGGATTTTGGGAATTCGGATTGAACATCCAACATCGAACATTCAACATTCAACGTCGAAGTGAGGATCATGGAGGGCCCTGCTCCGTCATGGCCGTAGATGGCGGATGCGATTAGAGGCGAAGCGAAGCAATGTAGGTCGGGTTAGCAAGGCGTAACCCGACATTCCAGTTGAGAAGCGGGAATGGGGAGAGAACCAACGAATGACGACGGACAACGGACAATCGGCAAGGAACGGAATGACGGAGCGACAGACAGACATAGAGATCGAATTTCTTCATATGCGGTTGTGCTCTCCGCTGGTGTTGGCTTCCGGGGTCTTGGGTCTGTCTTCTTCGTCTCTCAAGCGCGTGGCCGACGCTGGTGCTGGTGCGGTAACCACCAAGTCTTGTGGGTTAGAGCCGCGGGCGGGCTATGTGGGTCCTTCCATCATTCCCGTGTCCCATGGCATGCTCAACGCAGTGGGCCTCTCCAATCCCGGGGTCAAAGAGATGGTTCGAGAGGTCGCCGACTACCGGGCTCGTTGCCGGACGCCGATATTTGTCTCCATTTTTGGTGGGACGGTGGAGGAGTTTGGCGACGTCGCCGAGGCCGTGGCGCAGGCAGAACCTGATCTCATTGAGCTCAATGTATCTTGCCCCAATGTTTACTCCGAGTTCGGGAGCCCCTTTGGAGCCGATATTGATGCCACGGCCGCAATCACGCGGCGCGTGAAGCAGCGGGTTGGGGCGATTCCTATCTCAGTCAAACTCACCGCGAACTGCCTGTCCATTGGACAGACTGCCAAGGTGTGCGAACAAGAGGGCGCAGACGCGCTCACCGCCATCAATACCATCGGCCCCGGCATGCTGATCGATCTCAATGTAAGGAAGCCCGTACTCTCGAATCTTTGCGGCGGTCTTTCGGGGCCTGCCATCCTGCCGGTTGCGGTCCGTGCGGTATGGGAGATCTCTCGAGAGGTGTCTATCCCTATCATAGGGACCGGTGGAGTGACCACGGCCGAGGATGCCCTCCAGATGATTTTGGCCGGAGCAACCGCGGTGGGTATTGGTTCGGGAATCTACTACCAGGGCTTGGAGATCTTCGACAAGGTCAATGAGGGGGTGCAACGTTTCCTCCAAGAAAAGGGCCTTGGCTCTCTTGACGAGATCCGTGGAACCGCACATGAGTGAGAAGATGAGCACGTATCCGATTCGGCGCGTGATCGAACACTCCCCTGGATTGAAGAGCTTCTACTTTTATCAGGATTTTGATGCTGTTCCAGGTCAATTCATAGAGCTCTGGATACCTGGGGTTGATGAGAAGCCATTCTCCATCTCTGATCTGTCCGATGGCCTCCTGGAGATCTCGGTGAAGGCGGTGGGGCCCTTTACGGAACGGATCATGAGCTGTGATCTAGGCGATTATCTCGGAGTGCGCGGGCCATTCGGCAGAGGTTTCAAGATTGTCGACAATGCGCTCCTGGTGGGGGGTGGAATTGGCGCGGCGCCACTGAGGTTCCTGGCACGAGTCTTGGCGCGCGAGGAAAAGGAGTTTGTCTTCCTCGTGGGGGCGAAGAGCAAAGAAGATGTCATTTTTTCGCGTGAATTATCGAAATATCGATTCTACTGCACGACCGAGGATGGATCATTCGGGCGCCCTGGGCTCGTGACCGAGGAGATGGAGCGGATCATGGCCAAGGATTCATTCGCTTGTATCTATGCCTCCGGCCCGGAGGCCATGCTTATACGAGTCATGGAGATGGCTGAAGCCCGGTCTGTGCCTTTTCAGATCTCCTTCGAGCGGTATATGAAGTGTGGAATCGGTCTCTGCGGCCAGTGCTGCATGGACGGCTCAGGCATCCGCTTATGCGTTGACGGCCCCGTCCTTACTCAGGATGCTGTTCGCGGCATCACCGAAATCGGTCTCCCCCACCGCGATGCCACCGGCTGCCGTCCACGCCCGACCTGATCATCTCACTTCCCTTCGCTTTCTTGTGTTTCGATGTTGGAAGCAGGGCAGGCGCGACAAGCACGGAGTGTTTTCTGTTGCTGGGTAGTGAGAAAGCTGGGTTACAGCTCCACATGAACGGCCATGACAGAGCATGGCCCTCCATTGAGGGATGTGTGCGTCTTGTCCTATGGAGGGACGCGCTCCGTCGCGTCCGCAAATATCAGCACTCACAATGGCCATGACGGTTCCTGGCCCTCCAGTGGATTATGATGAATGTATCATCGGATGGAGGGACGCCTTAGGGAAGTTGGTAAAATGGAAAGCTGCGAGGAATCCTGTGTTGATGTAGTTCGGGAGTTGGGAGTGCGCGCGGCGGAGCGGGCTCGGGAACTGCATATGACGAGGCCTCGCTGCTGAAGCGGGGTTGGTGAGGCACGGCGGGAAGGCGTGTATTCTGAGTTCCTTGGTGTGCTGCCAATGACAAACACCGGTTGTCTGTCGGGACGGTTCGTGTCAGAGGAAAAGCTTGCGAACCTCCGAATAATGAGGTTGACTGCGCCTCGATGTCCTGCGATTCATCATCTGCCCCGAAGGCAGATGTCCTGATAACGGCTGCGTCTCTTTTTGTGTGGCCACGATTCGTGCCGAGGTGAGTAATGCTCAGGTGGTTCTCCATTAAAGGTTTCAAATCTCTCAATGATGTAAAAGAACTGGCTCTGCCCCGTATGACGGTGCTATTCGGACCAAACGCGGCTGGGAAATCGAACTTCTTGGATGCTGTGCAGGCCCTGTCGAGAATCGGCACAAGCCGTACATTATCCGATGCCCTTCAAGATCCCATCCGCGGCTATCCTCTGGAGGCGTTTTCTCTACGGTCCGGCGGGCTCCGGGAGCTATTGATCAGACCATCTGCGCGGTTTGAACTGGAGGCGCTGCTTAGAATTGAAAAGGAACGGTACCAATACCGCGTCGGTGTACAAATTGATCCTAGGTCCGGCAGCACCATGCTCGACAACGAATATCTGGCGGCTCTAACTGCTACCGGCACTTCCAAGGGTTCACCGCTCATAGAGCGGGTGGGGGATGACCTACGTATTAGGCGACGGGGAAAGCCCGCTCATCCCCGTACAGAACCGATCGGGCTCAATCATTCGCTCCTCTCAGATCCCAGGCTGGGTGGTATCGGCTATAAAGGTATTGAAAGGTGTAGAGACGAATTGTCACGATGGCGCACATATTACCTCGATCCACGAGTCTCCATGCGCAGAGCCGTTCCCCCATCCGAGGTTGATGATATCGGGGTTTTCGGTGAGGACATTGCTCCGTTTCTCTATCGTCTCAGGGCGGACTCTGCTAAGGATTTCGAGGCGATCAGACGAACACTTCGCGTCCTGATCCCGAGCGTCGAGAATATATCGGTCGATCTAGATGAACGACGAGGGACTCTAGACATCATGATCCGACAGAACGGCGTTGACTTCTCATCGAGAGTCATTTCAGAAGGCACCCTGCGCGTACTTGCGCTGTGCGCAGTTGTGGTGAATCCATGGAGTGGTTCACTCATAGCTTTCGAAGAGCCAGAGAATGGAGTTCATCCAAGACGACTTGAATTGATTGCCGAGCTGCTCAGCTCTGTTGTTGTCAACCAGAAACGACAACTCATAGTAACAACCCACTCACCGCTTTTCTGCACTGCCATGTTGAGAAAGGCGAGGGAGTATCCGGCCGATATCGGCCTTTTCACCGTCCGACAGATCAGAGGGGGCACAGAGATCCAGAGATTCGAGACTGATGGACCACTTTTCCAGGATATGGAGATCGCTGGCGCTCTCACTGAAAGGGGGCAGAACGGGGTTCTCGAGGGTCTAATACTGAGAGGAATGCTTGGTGAGTAGTCTGACAGTCGATCTCTTTGCGGAGGATCGGGCACACGAGGAGTTCCTCCGTGCGTTGATCCAACGGCTCGCGCGGGAGGAAACATGTGAGCTATGGAATCTTCGGGTGCGCAGTGCGCGCGGAGGGCACGGACGAGCTCTGGATGAACTGTCGAATTATCTTCGGATGATCAGACGATTACCCCCTCGTTCAGCGGACACTTTTTCGTGATGTTCGCTGGACACTTAGTGGGCCTCGTATTGATTGTTGAAGCGTAGTCTAATCCCTCGATTCTTCCACCACAGG
>JAUXFG010000003.1 GCA_030620115.1 Candidatus Fermentibacterota bacterium | reverse complement strand
TGTATCCCCCATGTCAAGGCTTCCCTGTGTCGTATCTGACTGGTTACACTAAAATCTCCTAAAACCACGCAGGGCCATCTTTTCGTCAATCGCTAACGGCTAAAAATGAAACTCCGGCCGGGCTAAACCAGACGAGCGTTGAGGAGAAACGAGAGAGAAGCGGGGAAGGGAGAGGGGCTCACAAGTCTACGATGGGCCACCTCGCCTGCGGGCCCAAGAGGCCGCATTCTGGAGGAATATTGATATGGATCACGCCTCTGCAATTCCAGCAACCTTGCTCAATTCGCCAGAAACTCGCGCAATTTCTTTCCTAACTCAATCATTTGATACGGCTTTGGTACGAAGCCTATCATCCCCTCATTGACGACGTCTCGTACTCTGCGATCCATCCCGTATCCTGTGGACAAGACGGCTCGGACATGGGGATCAATGCGTTTGAGCTCCCGAAAGCACTCCTGTCCCCCCATTCCCGGCATAATCAAGTCAATGATGACGAGATCAACTAAGTCGCCGTGTTTTCGGTAGTAGTTCAATGCATCTTGCCCGCTTGAAGCCGTCACGACTTCATAGCCAAGCTTGAACAGTATTTCGGAAGCGACGTTGCGAACGATCTCTTCATCATCCACTACAAGGATATTCCCCACTCCGCGGCATATTCGGTCTTGTTTTTCGCCAGCCAACAGGATTCCCTCCGCATCCGCAAGGGGGAGGTAAACCTTGAATGCCGTGCCATGCCCGACTTCGCTATACACCTGGATATTGCCACCGTGATTCTTCACGATGCCGTACACCATGGCAAGCCCCATCCCTGTCCCTCTGCCCTTTTCCTTTGTGGTGAAGAACGGCTCGAAAACATGGCCGATGTCGTGCTTTGGGATGCCGCTCCCCGTATCAGTCACCGCTACCAGCAGCCTTTGGTCCCGCGCCGAACCGGGATGGGCCAAGGAGTATGCATCATCAAGCTCGACGATTTCGGTTGAGAAGGTCATGGTTCCGCCGTCGGGCATCGCGTCTCGCGCGTTTATGGCCAAGTTCAGGAAAACCTGCTCCATCTGTGCCGGATCGCCCATGGTAGTCGCGCTCTCGGCACGAAATCCAAGCGTGAGTTGGATATTCTTATCAACGGTTCTGCCGAGCATTCTAACCACTTCCCGGATCGTCTCGTGCAGGTCGACTGGGACAATCTGGTACTTCCCCTTTCGAGAAAAGCCAAGCAGCTGGGTAGTGAGCTCTGCCATCCGTCTTGCCGATTTCTCTATTGTCTCTGCAGCCTCATGGGTCGAGCTATCCTTATCTGATTCAAGCCTGAGCATGTTGGCGTAACCCAGGATCCCTGTCAGGAGATTGTTGAAATCGTGTGCGATGCCTCCAGCAAGATGCCCGATCGCCTCCATCTTCGCCGCCTGCCGTAGGTGCTGTTCGAGCCGCTTGCGCTCAGTGATATCCGAGTCAGCACCTCTGTATCCGAGCAGGTTCGCCTTCTCATCGAGGATGGGAGAGGCGCTTGTCGATAACCACACGGCCCTGCCATTCTTGTGCATATTCCGATTGATGAACTCTCGAAAGGACTCCCTTCTTGAGAAAGCCTCGAATGCTGCTCTCTGTAGTTCTTCTTTGTCTTCGGGATGGAATAAATCGTAAAAGCGCTTTTTGCCAACGATTTCTTCGGTCTGGTACCCTAAGATTTTCTCCACCACAGGGCTTCCATAGGTGTAGAGCCCGTCCGCATCCACCTCCCAGATCCATTCCTCCGCATTCTCTGTCACCTGGCGAAATCGTTGATCCGATTCTCTGAGTGCCCGTTCAGTGCGCTTGAGCTCGGTGATATTGGTGAACACGGCCAAGGACTCCGCGAATTCACCGTTCTCAAAGCAGGGGGACGCACTGGCAAGGACAGGCAGCCGTGTGCCATCCCTGCGCACCAGCTCCAGCTCATATCGGTCGCTTTGGCCATGCTTGCGTCGTTCGTCAGCAGCCCGGACTATCAGTTGGCTGTCGGGTGGGACGATTGTGGTCCAGTGCTTGCCCACCAGCTCTTCAGGCGAGTAGCCCAGCATGCTTGCCACCACATGATTTATAAAGGTATGGTACCCTTCCGCGTTCGTCACCACAATGCCTTCCGCCATGTTCTGGACGATACCCTCGTTGAACTCCTTGAGGCGTTTGATCTCTTCCTGCGCCTTCTTGGCTTCGGTAATATCGCGACAGATGATCCCCACCAGTTCCATCTCGCCGCGCTCGTTTTTGATTGGGTACACAGTGGTGAGGTCGGTCTTGGTCAAACCGTGGAACTCGAAGGTATGTTCATAAGGGATCGACACGCCGCTCTCGAAGACCTCGCGGTGTCGTTCCTCGTATTGCTCGGCTTCCTCGCCAAAGAGGTCGATGAGCGAATGGCCGATGACGTCCTCTGGTCTGAGACCGAATTCGCGCAGGCGGACGCCCCCTGCGGTCCTGAAAATACCGGCGCGATCCACGCTGAAAATCATGTCCTCACTGGATTCGATCAAACGGCGATGCCGTTCTTCCGAGTCCCGGAGCGTTTCCTCTGCCTGCTTTCGCTCGGTGATATCCCGGAAGACAAGCACGACACCAGTTATATCCCCATTCTCATCTCTGATGGGAGCTGCGCTGTCATCGATTGGTGTTTCCCTTCCGTCCTTGGCAATGAGTACGGAGTGATTCGCCAGGCCGGCAACAACCCCTTCCCGGAGTGCCTTGGCAACGAGATTCTCCGCAGGCATGCTCGCATCTTCGTTCACGATATGGAATACTTCCATCAGATCTTTGCCCAAGGCATCTTTCTGCTTCCAACCCGTCAATGCCTCGGCAACGCGGTTCACGAACGTGATCCTCCCCTTGGCATCTGCGGTGATCACCGCATCGCCTATGCTTCTAAGCACAGCCGCAAGCCATCGCTCACTCTCTTTCAGTCTTCTTTCCATTCCATGTCGATAGAGAGCTATCTCGATGGCACTGCGGAGATCCCTCTCTTGGAACGGTTTGATGATGTAGCCAAAGGGCTCGGCTATTTTGGCTCGCCGCAAGGTGTCTTCATCAGCATAGGCGGTCAGGTATACTACCGGGATATCAAAGCGCGCACGAATTTGCTGGGCGGCTTGCACGCCATCCATTTTGCCCTTCAGTCTGATATCCATGAATACAAGATCAGGGCGCATCGCCAAGGCCATCTCGACAGCAGCCTCTCCTGAACTTGCCATACCGCAGACAGCATATCCAAAGCCCTCCAGCCTATCCTTTATCTCCATTGCCACGATAGTCTCGTCTTCGACCACTAGTATATGTGCCTTGTCCGACATTCTAACCCCTCTATTGCGTATCAGAATTCCTACAACTCCTTGGCATGCAACGTCTTCCGTGCCGACTCACGCTTCGATTCCGCGGAAGGAAATGATTGAATAATGGCTTCTCGCAGAAAAGAAACCGCCAGATCCTAACCCTTCCGATCGAACATACCGCCATTCCCGCATTCCCGCAATTCGAAATTCTCCCCATATCCCACCCAGATTCTTCGGTCACTCCGCCGGAAGTTGGTAAGAAATCCGGGCTAGTGCACAATCGTGAACTCAGTTCCATTATTCCTATCAAGATCAATAGTACCGCCAAGCTGATCTACCAAGCTATTCACCAAACGCAAACCCAGTGATTCCGTATTCCGGAAGTCGAAATCCTCGGGCAACCCGATACCATCATCACCAACAAAAAGGACGACTTCGTTCTCGCCGCCTGAGTAGAGCTTGATATGGATTCCGCCTCTCCTCGAATTCGGGAAAGCGTGTTCTATGCTATTCGAGACAAGCTCGTTGATAATCAATCCAAGCGGGATCGCCGTATCTATGCCCAGTGAAACCTCATCAATCGCCAACTCGAGTGTGATTGTATCCGCATTGACTACATATGAATGGTACAAAGACCTCGTCAACTTCCGAACATACTCTGCGAAGTCTATTCTCGCCAAGTCTTCAGATTGATACAATGTCTCGTGGATGAACGCTATCGATTTCACACGGTTTTGGCTTTCCCTGAACATTTGAATAATGTTGTCGTCCGTGGTGTCTTTAGAATGAAGGTAGAGCAGACTGGAGATGACCTGGAGATTGTTCTTTACTCTGTGGTGAACTTCTTTGAGAAGAACCTCCTTTTCCTTCAGTGATGCTTTAAGTTGCTCCTCTGACTGCTTCAATTCTTTTGTTCTGTCACCCACCTTTTGCTCCAAAGTCCTGCTGTACTCCTCGATCTCATCCCGAGACTTCTTCAGTTGCTTGGTCATGCGGTCGAACGAGTCGGCCAGGACGCCAATCTCATCGCTGGACTTGATCTCCAAAGGAGTGGAGAGGTCGCCGTCAGCGATCTGCTCTGCCCTTCTCGCGAGTTTCCGGAGAGACGTGGTCATGGCATATCCGAGAAGAAACACACCCAAGGCTATGGCCAATCCTAACCCCGCGGCAAAGATCAAGACCATCTCGGTGGCGGTCTTCTCCTTGATAGCGGCAATTGCATGGACATCCTTCACGGCTACCAGCCGACCAACATCCCCACCGCCGGCATCTCGGAGTGGCGAGAAGAAGCAGATGTACTCCTCGCCTCTGATCGATGTCCAGCCAGAACAATATTGTCCCATTTGATCGCTTCTATTCTCATCTATAGAGATCTCCACGTTCTCTCCGAGTATTGTATTGTTCTCTCTGTCAGTGATATTCGTCAGAGTGATTCTATCCTCTGCCAGAATCGCAAACTTGATGTGCGCCTGGGCGCTCAACTGCTCTGCCAACAGTCTGTTCTTGGCAACCAGAAAGCCTGCGAGGCTTACCCCAACAACCTCTCCCTCATCAAGGATAGGACAGACTGCCTGAATCATGACTTCCGCGCCGCGACCTTCAGACCCATGAAGAGTCCTCTCTGTCAATCCTTCTTTCTCTACTTCCTCCGCACAGACCAGCAGAATTGCGACCACTTCCTCACCAGCCAGCCCCCTTACAACCAGCTCGTTTCCCGACAGATCGTCATCTCTTGATTCGGGGTTGGTCCCCCGAGCCAAGACTCTTCCCTGGTGATCAACAACAGTAAGGATATCAACCATGCCCCCTTTGAGGGAATTGGACAGATGCCTTGCAAGCTGTTCCCCCAGAAGAGAGCCTCTTCCCAGGCTCGCCGTTATCCTGACGGCATTGTCGGCGGAGATCGACCGAACAAAGGAACCCAACTGTCCTTTCCTGTTCTCATAGACCGTATTCAAGGTAATCAGATCGCTACGAACCTTTTCATAGGCCTGTTCCTCGGCAAAATTCCCGAGCAGTTTCAGTGAACGGAGAATCCCCACCGTCATGGGGACTGTAAAAATGACTATGGTCACCAGGGCTAGTTTGGTTCGTATGCTCCCGAAGAGCTTCCCTCTGATTGCTCCGGGAAATGTCGATAGGAACGTCGCAGGCTTCGGCACTTCTCCTGCCCTCCAGCAGCTATCCCGGATATTTCACCACGAGCTGCGCGTGCTTGCACATGCGAGGCTAGTGCACAATCCGGCTGGCGGCCCCGATTACTTCCAACGGTATCTCTATCTTGAGCTCTCGCGCTCTTCTTAGGTTGATTTCTATCAGATATGTGGTGGGCTGTCGAGGAGGTATTTCCCCGGGGAACTCTCCTGCCAAGATTTTTGCCACCATCTTCGCGTGTTGAGCCCCCAAGCCGAAATGATCGGTCAACACTCCCCCGATGGCCCCTCTGTCGGTGAACTGGCTCGTGATGCCTAGTATGGGCAACGGGAAGGAGGTCAACCTCCCAAAAAGCGTGGAATCGGCACAAATCCTGTCCAGAGTATACCATCCGAAAATGAGGTCCAGGCTATCCACATTCGCCTCAAGGATAGAGAAATCAGGCGCCCCAATGGATGGATCAAAAAAGTCAATGTATTTCAGCTGGAAGCCGTGATTCTCGCCGAGGCTGGTCAAATCCTCCACATAATGGATTTCTTGCTCCATTACCCCTGAATAGATAAATCCAAGCCTTCTGAATCTTTCCTCATCGGGAAACATCTTCCTGAAAAGCTTCAACCTGGTCTCCGGCGGGACGCCGTAGCTTATGCCGGTGATATTGACGCCTGTAGGTTTGTCAAACGCTTCTATTAGTCCCCCCTCGATGGGATAGGTGACTCCTGCAAACACCATAGGCATATCCGTATTCTTGACTACCTGCCAAACTGGGGTACTGGCGCCGGTTCCGATGGTGGCTATCAGATCCACTCCCTCACTAATCAATTCTCTGGCAACCTCTTGATTTTTCCCATAGTCGCTTTGTTCCGGACCAACCACTCTTTTGATATACTCGAGGTTCCGGCCATCGATATAGCCATATGTCTCCAGCCCGTTCTTGAATCCCATCTCCATCTCTATCGCGTAAGGGGCAGGAAGCATAAGCACTCCCACCTTGTAGACTTTGGAGGGAGGCTGAGAAAAGGCGATCGCGGCTATACAATTCAAAGGAACGAGGAAACTCATTGTGGCGGAAATAACACCCCACATAGCGCTGCGCGGCATACGCATCATCGTCCCCCTTCATTTCCGTTTCTGGTCTGCTGTCAGCGAGCTTCTGAGAGGGCTCAGGCAATACACGCCCCCAAGCTCTCCCCTCTCAGAACTTCACCGTCAATTCTCCGCTAACCTGCTTAATGGGGTCTGAGCCCCAATTCGCTTCCAGAATCCCCCGGGGCGTGAACTGAGCGCACATTATGCTCAAGAAGAGGTCGTCACTCGGAGCGTACTTAAGACCGATGTCGATCTCCTTTCCTTTGCCGTCAAGACCGGCGATAGGCTCCGCAGTATCCAGGTCACAGCCGATTGCCCTGAGGCTCCACTTCCCGCCAAAGACATCGGGAACGATTTCCAGCCCCACCCAAGGGATGGTCACGTTGCTCACGGCTTCGGGGGCACTGTCGTTAAGTATCTCATAGACGATTACCGCCATACTGTAGAAACAGTCTCTGCTCATCCTCGCGAAGTGCTCATCCTTGTCCGATGTCGAGGATTTGTCACCACTCACATAGACATAACCTGCCTCAAGCCTCATACCGCCAATGGATGGCACATCAGCATTGTAGTAGCCTATTCCTCGGCCCAACCAGCCGTTGTAGGTCTGGTCCGCCTCCTCGTTTTTCCCTCCATTCAGTGCCAGTATTGCGTCATATTCCAACCCGCTGAACACGGGAATCTCACCTCTGGATCTGAGGACCAAGAGCACCAGATTATCAGTTTTGCCGGACTCGGAGAGACCTCTGCGGCGGCTGTAGAGATCCAGATCAAAGGTCTGTCCTGCGACAAGCGTAGTGCTCTTTGCCATGAGTCCGTATATGTTCACATCCTGGTCTTCGATGTAGACAACAGAGTCCGGGTACTCCGGATCGCAACCCGATCCGTCTCCAGCACCGGTCTCTGCCTTTTTTCCGGCCAAAGCCGTCATTCCTACCGCCCCCCAGGTCCAGTCGGCCCTCGCCGCATCCAAGGACGTGATCCCTAAGAAGCGGCCATACTGAGGTCCGTAGAAGAAGAAGGCATCTTCGCACTCACCGGCAAACTGCCTTCCTAATGTGAGGTCTAACCCCCAGACTGCATCGTTGACCTCCAGGTAGGCATTGTATACTCCGAAGTTGTCCAGAAAGCCATGGCCTCCTGTTAAGAACTCCGACGCACCTGGTTCTCCCTGCTGAAAAAGAGTGGCGCTCTTACCCCAAAGCCGCGTTTTTGCAACGAGCAGCCCGACCGAAACACGATCAGTGGCCTTAGCCCCGGCGGAGATCATGGCACGGCTCAGCACGAATTGATCAGTGACTCCCGATCCTTTGTAGTTCTCCAGCGAGAATCCTTTGGTGGTGAGCTCTCCCCCTATCCAGAAGCGTTTATCTTCCTCACCGGGATCAGCGAGAGATGACTGTGCAGAAAGACAGAGTACCAATATGGCGACTGTCAACAAGAGCATTCCCTTTGCCATTTCTTCTCCTCCTCCATTTCTCGAGAGTTTGCGATTCCGCGATCAAGGGTCATTCCAACAGATGTCTTTTCCACGCATCTGATTCCAATCATGCCGCTGTGCTCGTGAAGGCCGTTCTGCTGATAATGGTGGCCAGGGGACTGGCAATTGAAAATCGCAGAATCCCAACCTGCTGAGCGATAGCTCCACGCGGCACACCATACGAAGATCGCATTATCCATGCCAAAGTGCAAGGCGTTCTTGGCCCAACACCCTGTCGATCACTATAGAATGGGGCTCATCTGATGATGTGGCGATACTGTGAGGCCGCTAAGCGAATGGAGGGGATCTTGGAATGAATGCCGCTAAGTCGTTGGCGTGCCTATCAAATCAAGCAGTCCTGCTCTGGACGCACGCGCCCAATCTTGACAATCAGTCCACAGCCTTCCGGATCTCATCTATCCGACCATGGGGGCCAGAAATGGTGGCCCACTACAAAGAAGGAGTAGCCTTTTCGAACCCTCCGGCGACTATGCCTATCGCATTCCGTGACATCTCCTGTAACATTTTGTGCCAGGCGTCGGCCACGATGCAAAACGCTGCAACGTGTCGATGGGCAGTGGCTCGTGGGTTGACCATTGTGTGTTGTGGGCTGTATTGCGTAAGGACTCGCGCAAGAATAAGTCCACATTACAGACTGTTCGATGAGCAATCCCGCGCAGTACGCGGGACTACACAAGCATGGCTTGCTCGGGAAAAGCGGTAGCCCCGCGCAGTACGCGGGGCTACCGCATTCCAAAGAGGGAAAGTAGAAGATTGGCGAGAGATCCGCGTTCTAGATTGGGGTAAGGATGGGATGTCAAGATGTGAAGGTATTTCTGCGCGAACCCTGAGCACAAGAATCGTCACCTGATAAATCGCTAGTAAATCTATGGATTCACTAGCGAAGCTGCGCCTCAAACCGACGAGTGATGATGCGGTGGCGCATTGATTGAGGCGCAGCGATACTGGTCACTGGATACTGGATGGGACCCGGAGTCGTTCCGTTCTCCTTCCAGCATCAAGCAACCAGCATCCAGCATCGCCTCGCAGCTAACCCGCATATTTGGCAAAGCCACTTTCCCTCCCCGACGAGGTAGTGCGACCCAGGAGTTGTCCGTGGGGGGCGGTTTTCGCAGGAGTTGCGGCCTATACGACCTGCGCGTAGATTTGGTCAGGGTGAGAGAATGGGAATTTGTATCCATTACAAGGAGGTGACACGATGAGATGGCATGTGGTGATAGGAGTCATTCTTGTTGCAGTGGTCGGGTTGGCGTCGGCTGACGCCCAGAGCGACTACTGGCGGAAGTGGAGGTCGGATCACGGGGATCAAGAGTTCGGAGGCCCATGGGAGTTCACGGACTGGGTCAAGGTGGTGCCGGTAGGGCCCGCGGTGACGGGGCAGCCGGTGACCGTGCGCACACGGGCATGGTTTCCCTCGCCTGACCTTCCTCCCTCTGTCCGGATCCAGCTCCCGGTGGGCTGGCGTATCCCTGTCCCCCCCGCGCGGGTGAAGGCACGGGTCTTCTGGAATCCCGGCCTGTCGACCGAGCTGCTGAGCGACGAGATGGTGGAAACCTACATCGGGCCGAACGACACCCTGGATGCCACCGCAGTGCTGCGGAGCAAGACCGGGCATCTGAACGCGGGAGTTTCCGTGTTCCTGCACTACGTCGTGGGAGGCGTGCCGGTCATGGATCCGCGGCGCTTCGCGTCGGCGCCGAAGGACTACTGGTGGTATGCGGGCAGAGGTGCCCTGAACCTCGCGTGCAACCCACTGAACCCTTCCGAGTTGCTCAGCGGGGATGAGCTCCGCCCGATCTACCAGGGCCTCGAGCAGGCGATCAAGGATCGGCTGGCCGGGGCGAGGGAGGGCACAGTGAGGGCCTCGGATGCCCATGGTGGATGAGCCCACGCGGCGACAGCTCTCGGTGGCGTGCGACTACGTGGCGGGGCGGACGGGGACCACTCCCCGAGACGCGGCGCTGTTCGTGGGCAATCAGGTGCACGTGTGGGCCAAGGGCAAGGAGTATGGATGCGGCACGCCGCAGCGGGCCGCTGAGTGGGCGGTGGGACAGGCGGAACGGGGGATCCTTTTGGACACGTATCGGCACGTGGTGAAGGCCATGAAGAACCCGATCGGTCAGATGTACCAAGCATTGTATGACGCGCGAGATGGGAAGATCACGTGGGAGGAAGCGTGGGAGAGGGGGGACGAGGTGATCAAGGCGCATCCGGACGATGCGGACGCGCAGAAGATGGGGCCCCGGATACGGGACGAGACGTTGCCGCCGTGGCGGAAGAAGTTCGAGCGGCCGTGGTGGCGGAAGTGGCTGGATCAGCTGAAGGGGGAGGAAACGAGCGAGGCGGAGACGCCGCCGGATACGCGGCTGTACACGTGGTCGTTCCATGGCTACTCGAAATACCATGACCATGCGGTGACACAGTACGATGGGCTGTCGCCGACCACCACGGACGAACCGGTGCGCCGGGGATATGCATACATCGATTTCTGGAGTGAATGGGGATTCATGCTTCGTGGTCCTTATATTCTGGGGGAAGACGGGTTCTTCTTTTTTGGTAACGAGGACTTCCCCGATGAGGAACTATACGTCCGGCCATCCGTGTTGCTCTATGGCCGGTTCCCGGGGTACCCGTGGCCGCAGATCTACGTTATCGATGTCGTCGACAGCCTGACGTACACGATCTACAGTGCGTATCAGTATGCCAACTACGGTGCTGTTGATCTCGGTTCCTGCTTCCCGGTTCCCGGTGGTGACGAGCCTCTGAACATTTTCGACCGTTTGGTGGAGGCGTGGCAGCGGATCCCGGCGACGGCGCCGACGAGCGACATCAGCCTCAGGGCGTATTGGAAGGCGGGGGAGGAGACGGTGACTCGATACCAGCCCTCCAGCAGGTCCATCGTCTTGAACGGGGCCGGCAACTACCCTGACGAGTGGAACGACGACACGCTCTTCCACGAGTTCGGGCACTTCTTGTTCCACGTGTACGGAACACCGCCGCCGGGTGGAGGAGGGCACCAATGGTCCATATCGTACCCTCAGAAGCCTGGGCTGGCCCTCAGCGAAGGGTGGGCGCATTTCTACCAGTGCTATGTCAATCATGTCTTGGGGATTCCAGCATGGCACGAAGGGTACAAGCTGAAAGCCCTGGACGGGCTGGGAGGCACCGAGACGGCGTGGTACGAGATCGAGAATCCCTGGCACTTTGGAAAGGGAACCATCGTGCATCCCGGCGGAAGCCTCACCCATGGCCTCTACAACGAGGCGAGCGTGGTGGGATGCCTGTGGGACATGTTCGATGGGCTGAACGAGACCTACGAGAATGCCTGCACGCAGCATGCGGATGAGTATCAGGACGGTTTGTCCAGCTCGATCATGGAGATCTGGAACGCGGTGATGACGGGGGCGCCGGTGACATTCTTGAATGTGCTCGAATCGTGGTACGCCAACGGGTCTGACCATCAGGCCGAGGTGTGCGAGATCAGCAACCACCACGGCATCGCCCGGTGGCTGTGGGTGCCGGAGGAGCGCATCGTGCGAGACGTGATGCCCGGAGTCGCGATGTCCACGCCGGTGACGCTGCAGAACACGGATGGTTCGGCGTCGCGGAGTTACTCGGTGGTCAGCGACGTGGCATGGGCATGGGCAGACCCCAGCTCGGGGAACATCGGCCCTGGCGGGAGCGTCGATCTGCAGCTGTGGCTCGATGGGGTAGGATGGCCTTTGAACGAGATCCGGGAAGGGCTGCTCACGGTAAGTGACGGGGGTGACGGATGCGGTCTTCTCGTTGAGTTGAAGGTGAAGACGATGCTGGAAGCCATCGAGTGCATCGCGGGCAGGATCGCGGACGAGGAAGGCTGGCTTGAGAGCGCCATGGTGGGAACCGATCCTCCCGGCGAGAGCGTCTCCAGCGACGCGAGTGGGTGGTTCCTGCTGGGGATAGCCGAGGGCACATACATCCTTCGTGCCTGGGCTGCGGGCTACTATCCGGCCATGGTGCCGGGCGTGGCGTGCCCATCGGACGTGGGCACCATCGTGTTGACATCCCATGGCACGCCGGTGGGGTCATCGCTGGTGTGCACGTTCCATGGCAGCTCGAGCACCTTCCAAGCCAGGGCGCTGGCAGAGGGAGACGTGGTAGAGGCGTGGGATCCGGATGGAGTGCTGTGCGGGGTATGGGAGGTGGCCACGTCGGGGTGCTACGGGCCGCTGATCGCCTACGGCGATGATCCGGCGACGCCGGGGGTGGACGAGGGAGCAGATGAAGACGACACGCTGCGATTCACCATCAACGGGTTCACGGCCCAGTGTCTTGGGCCTGACGACCCGGTCTGGCACACGGGAGGAGGCCCGTATCAGGTGGAGTTGTCTGCCCATGACGCACCGCCGAAGCCGGTGACTGACCTTGCGGTGGCAGCGGTGAGCGATCTGGCGCTGCTGCAGTGGACGGCGGTCAGTGAAGACACGAGCGGGAACCCCGAGCCATCGATCAGGACGTTCATCCATCGAAACGCCGAGGCTCACTTCGAGCCGCGGGAAGGCACGGTGATTGACTGGATCTTCGGGGAGAGCGAGTACTGGGATTGGGAGAGCAGCATGGGCGATCCGGGAGAGCATTCGTTCTACCGCATCGTGATCATGGACAATCTGGGGCAGAGCTCCGTGCCATCCAACACAGTGGGCGAGTTCGAATTCGGGTATTTACAGTCTCGGCCCAACACTACGGCTCAAGATAGGAATACGGAATCCCGTAGAGAGATTCCGGAACCGTAGCCCCACCCTTAGTCATTGCGAGGAGCCCTTCGACAAGCTCCCTCCGGGGCGTAGGCCCTACAGGCCGGAGGCAGGATAAAGCCCGCGACGAAGCAATCTCATCTGCCCATTGAGATCGCCGCGCTTTCGCTCGCGATGACCCCCCAGAAGTCCGGGCGCAGCGATACTGGATCCTGGTCTCTGGATGTCGGATTCTCTGCTCTGCCAACCAGCATCACCTCGCAGCTAACCCGCAAACGTCGTTGCAAAACTTGACTCGTTTGTGAAGTTTCCAACCTATTGAGGACGGTTAGCCCGGATTTCTTACCAACTTTCGGCTGCAGTGGCCGATATGGCATCCCGCGTCCGACGCGGGGCTTCGTTACGCTCCGTCGGCCTCCTCGACGTATCGCAGCGGATACGCCTGCGGGGTCCTCCGTCGCAAGCCTCGCATTCAGAACCATCTCGGCCGCTTCGCTTTCGAAAGCCGGTGAGAAGTCCGGGCTAGATCGAACCAAAAGCGAGGTTGAAGCCGAAGCCGAGGCTTTTGCTTCGGGACGGAGGAACCCTAAAGCCTAGGATGGAGAAATCCCCGTGAAAGACTCCGACATCGAGTCCGAGCCCGAAAGCAATCCCCATCCCCTCGGGGCTGCCGATCTGTAGAGCGAATTTCGGCCGCAGCCAAGGTTGCGCGCGCCATTCGGTCCCGGCCTGGAAACGAGGGGTGCGAGTCACGCCTGCCCGGGTTCGAAGTCCCTGCAGCCAGAGAAGGTGTATCTGACCCCAGTCGGTATGGTACGCGACCAATGTCCGCATCCTGGTAGGCAGGGGGCTTGTCCACGATGCGATTTCAACGGTGGAGTCTTCTTTTGTGTATGCATGGCCGTCTTGTTCGGTCTCTTCTTCGAAGGTCCAATCCTTGAATTCGAAGGTGAACCACTTCTCTTTTCCCTTTGACCATGAAATCGATGGGCCCAAGTCAATCAGTGATAGCTGCAGCTCCCAGTTCTCCTTCATTGCCCACATTCCGAGATCCAAAGCCAAACCACTGCCGGTGCCCTCAGAGTAGCGAACGACAGTCTCTCCCCACCCGCTGATGCCATCTACTCGGGTAACGGTCTCGCCGCGACTCTCCACTACCTGGCCACCCATCCATGCGATCACGTAGCGAACAGTTCCGCCCAAGGACACATTCCAATCGACTAGTTCTCCAGCGCGTCTTCCATATGATGGACCGAACGATGTGTAGGCCAAGCCGCTACCGGAATTGAGCAGCTCATATCGTCGATCCAGTTCGTTCCCAAAGAAGAGGAGATCGACGAAATCCTTATCCATGGCGCCGTTAGCCCCTGCAAAGCTCCGTGTCTGAAACCCAAAGCTACCATACCGGAAACTCAGTGCCTCCGCTCCAGCGTGGACGGCCAGTTTTGCCTGATCCCCCGGGATTCTATCAAGGATATCTTCCTTGTCCTCCTCGGAAAGAAATCTGCCATTGTATTTTTCGTAGAGATCCAGATTCAGCAAGTTATTTGAGAGTGACGCTTTGGCTCCGATTACCTGGAGTGACCATAGCCCATCTGTATCCGAACCCAATAGGGCGGGGTTGTGGATCCACGTTGCACCGCCGGTGACCGTCTCGGCTGGATATGACGTCTCTTCCATGGCCCCCGCGTATGTGGGGAAAGCAATCATGAGGGAAAGAAGGAGGCCGAGATTTCGAGAAAGGCCTTTCTGCGGCAGATATGAACTCAAATCCGTTGACGACACGCTAATCATCTTCGAAATCCACCAATGCCTTGACGATGGCGGCTGCTTCCAATCGGATTGAATCAGGCGCCGACAGGCAGACCCTCTGTTGTCCGGTACCTGCTAGTACGTACTCTATCGAGGCATACAGAGTATCGTTGCCAGGGCCGGGATTATGAAGGATCTCTACATCATCCCCTGACAGGAAGACCTCGCTGCCGGACGTGATGACCCCTGTCGGTTTTCCGGTGGCAGGGTCGAAAGGCGCTGCCCTTATCTCGAAAGGCCCCACCACGAGCTCTGGGCTGGTGGACAGCGCCAGGGAATCATGCGCCAGTTTGAAAAATCCTTCGCCTCCAACCGGGAAATTATTGAAGACGTTCGCAACGAACGTAGCTTCCTTGATCCTGCTCGTCATGTCACCGGAGATGTCGGCGTCGCCCAGGTCATCGTCCTCGGGCGAAATGATCAACTGCTTGACTTCGGCTCTCTTGACTACCGTGGTGGTCTCGAATACCAGGTCGAGCGCAGTGAGAAATGAGACCTTTACAAAAAGGAAGGCGTCCGGGCCAACGGGCAGCCCGATAGGGGAGTAACCGGTGAAACCTTTGGCACTGAAAGTGTCAGGTACGGAGTGGAATGCACACGGATTCACGAACGATAGAATGTCGTCTCCGGCTGAAAGGGTGGTATTCTCTATGTCCTGACCGTCCAAAGAGGCTTCGGCGGATACCTCTATATGCAGCTCGCCGCAAGATCGCATTTCGTCATCCCAACCCTCAACATCTATGGCGACGAAAAGGCTCCCCGGAAGATTGTGGTGGACTTCGACTTCGAGCCAGGCCCTGAAAAAATGAGGCCCTTCGACCTCGTCCAAGGGGTTCCGGCCCCAGTCGGTTGGACCGATAGCCAAGGTGGTCGGTTCATCGGAAGGTAGATCTTGCAGGGCCTGCCAATCCGCCTCCATGGAATCGGAAAGAACGCTTGTGAGGACGCTGTCTTGGTCCATGAATCGCCAAGGACCGTAGTCGCCGAAGAAGAATTCGTCCTCGGTTTCTGCCATCTCTCGGACATGGACCGTCCTGGCCACCATGGGCAGTGTGGCTGTGACATCCCACGAAGGAGCTTTAGGCGAAGGGATGCTGCAGCCCATGGCGATGAGGGTAAGAAAGACTGCTCTTCTTATCATTGCACTTCCACGAATAAGACACCACGCATGCTATCCTGAACAGGTTGGTCCGTTAGAGCCGTGATGTCAAGCAAACGACTCCATTATGGATTATGTGTGGGATAGCAGGAGATCGTATATGAACGGTCCGCGCCAGATCCCGAGCTGGTGCATCACACTGGCGGAGACTATCTTCTGCGCATCTATTTCGTAGAGAATATGAGGCCTGCTGGTGTGCAATCCCCAGCCGCAAACAGTGAGGGAGGTTTGATGCCCAGAAATCAGAGGACATTGTCTGCTTGGTTGATCTTTGCCGCGTGGGCAGCATTGATCCCATCGGTCCATGCTTCATCGATGATCCTCGACGTAATGCAGAAGAACTCGATCGCTCCATGAGAGCGCTCCGTGATGCATCTGATGTGCCTTTATACTGCATGCGGTACGAAGTCTTCGGGACATCGTAGCCCCTAGCAAAGATATGGGGTTTGTGGAATACCAGGATCAGTGGCTCTTCGTCTCACATGTGAGGATAAGAAACGATGCGTAGGATTTCAGTTTCCCTTACCAAAGGCGGTGTTGGCAAGACGACAACTGCCGTCAATCTGGCTCACGGGTTGGCACTCCGAGGGCGGAAGACACTTCTCGTAGATTGTGATACGCTTGGACAGGCGGGAGCGCTCCTTGGAGTCATCCCAAAGGTAGGTCTGGCGGAGCTTCTGTCCGGTGAAGCATCTCCTGTGAGAGCGATCATGAAAGCCAGATCCAACCTACATCTTCTCGCAGGAGGTCTCGCGCTGCTCGATATCAGGAAGGGGATCGATCAGCAGCCCTCCGGCGGAGAATTGACCTTGAAGCGTACCCTGGAGCCCATAGAAGCCGATTATGACTACGTTATTCATGATACGGCAGCGGGTTATGATTCACTATCCGTCAATGCGCTTTTCCACGCAGACGATGTCCTGATACCGGTTTCCTTGGCTGCTCTCTCGGTCAAGGGCCTTTTGGATTTCGCCCAGCGGATCAAGAAAACGGGTGGATTCGACCCTTCAGTTGGGAATCTCTACATACTGCCCACCTTCCTCAACAAGGGAGTACAGCACAGCAAAGACATCCTGAAGCTACTGAAGAAACACTTCTCGAAGCAGCTCTGTTCGCCTGTGAGGAGCAGCGTGCAGATCCTCGAAGCCTCAGCACATGGCAAAACAATATTCGAGTATGCGCCTGATTCACATGGGGCAGAAGACTACGGGATGCTTGTTGATCGGATCGTGGGACGTGAGAATAAGGGTTTGCATAAGTACTAGGCCACGCTGCCATCCCTGTGGAACCCTTCAAGAAAAGCCATATTGCCTCGTCAGAAACTAATTAAGTATATGCGCAGGAACTTAATCAAATGGATTTCCCGTGTTTGGGGATGTTTCAGAACAGACCAGGAAATGGTGTACACTTCCGGTACGGCCCTCGCAATGACTGAGGCTCGGGAGTCATCGCGAGCACTTCGACTTCGCTCCCTCCGGGGCGTAGGCCCTACGGGCCGGAGGCAGCATAAACTCCGCGCGGCGATCTCAATGAAGCGGATGAGATTGCTTCGTCGTTACCCTCCTCGCAATGACTGGGGGTGGAGCCGGGGGTCATCGCGAGCGGTAGCGCGGCGATCTCAGTTGAGAGCATGAGATTGCTTCGTCACGGACTCTATCCTGAGCTTGTCGAAGGGCTCCTCGCAATGACCGAGGGTGGTGCTCCGGTTCCGGAATCTCTCTACGGGATCCTGTATTCCTATCTTGAGCCATAGCGCTGGGCCGAGACTGCAGGAGGAGAGAATGAGACACCCAGGGGGGTGGAACGGCTGAAGTCGCGAGGGGAAGACTCGAAGATAGATGAAATAACGCCGCCGCCCAAATGTGAGATCGGGCGGCGGTGAAGAAGAGATTTATTGAATGGTGATTGGTATGCGGAGCGGAGTGGCGCCCTTAGAGCCAAACCAGGCCACATTCTCCTCGATCATATCCCAGACGAGGAAATACTTCCCCGGATCAAGAGGAGTCTTGACGCTTGGGCGGAGGCTCGCTATGGCGCCGGGTTCCACTTCCTTTCGCATGGGCGCTCTGCCCTCCATCTTCTTGATACGTTCGCCCTTTTGATCGGTCCAGTAATACCCAAGCTTGATTGAGCCTTTCTGAGGCCACACCCGGTTCGAGGTGTTCTTGACGTTCACTAGAATGGGCACGCGAGTGTCTATCTCCATCTGTTGTGGGGTTTCAGTCTTCAAAATCAGATAGGCAAACTCTCCGTGCTTCACGGGCGCTTCCGCCTCTTTGCCTGGTTTCTCCTCCTTGGGGGCTGCCGGCTTTCGTTCCACAGGGATCCGCGGTTCCTTCTCACACGCAAGAAAAGCGCCCAGAAGGCACATGAGGCATACAGAGAGAATCTTTTTTGTCACTGTATCTGCTCCTTTCAACAAGAGAATCTGTTTTCTCTACTTGAAGACGCAACGGAGAGCCGAGACCGCCCTCCCTTTTCAAAAGCTGCGGAAATGTAGGAAGGTTCCTTCTCAGATGCAAGGTAGGCGTTCGGAGGTTCAAGGTTCGGAGGTTCAAGGTTGGTACTTCTCAACAAGTCAGTGCATCGAACCTTCTCCCCCTTTTGCTTTGTATGATGGAGGGACGCGTTTCATCGCGTCCGCGGTGTAGGGCATATGCGGCCACGACGGAGCGTGGCCCTCCAGCGGATGAATTCACGATTGTCATGCGGTATCAAGACAACCTTCACGACGTTCTCCGGCAATTTCTCAGTATGACCTGTGAACGAAGTCGTTCTGAGGCTCAGTCGGTGCTGATACCAAGCTCCTTCAGATGAGAGTCGAGAAGTGATGACCAACCCCTATTGGCTATAGGATTTGCGGGACTCGGATGGGGAACTGACGAAACCATGACAGGAAACCCTGTCAGCGCCCGTGTCGCCTGGCCATGGGCGAATCGTCCGAAGGCAATCACATGCCGTGGTGCGAGATATTCTATGGTATGCAAGAGAGCGGCATCGCATACGGCAAGAAGCAGTTCACGTTCCTGCTTGGCCAGCCGGTCGGGCGTCCGATTGCGCCCATCTTTCTCGAAGAAGAGAAGAGGGCAGTAATTGGCGATGAAGAACCTCGAGGAGAAGGCTTCCGCAGTGCCGAATGTGTCGCGAGCCCAACCCCAGACGCGCTTTCCGCTAACTTCCCGCCTGGTACATGAGAATCCAAGAATAGGTCGCTTTAGGTGTTCGAATGAGGGCCTTGAGACCGGTGCTTTGATACCGAGCCATTCTCTCACCAATTCAACTTCTCCAAACGGGATGCCGGTCTGGGCCATTCCCCAGGGGCCGGGATTCATGCCGAGGAATACAACCTCCTTTGGCGGCGCCCCGTAGAGAGATACGTATTGCTCATAGCATGGCAGGGCATACTCCAGTGGATTGTACACATGGGTGATGGGCGGGGCGAAGGTGAGGCGGTTCAGCTCCCACACCAGTCGATCCGCTATAGTGCATAGATCCAGATTGTCAGATTCCAGATTCCGAGACATGTTGAGGCTCCCATTGGCTGAGCCCGGCGATGAGGGCGATGACGACCCAGAAAGCCTTGATGTACTCCTGACTATTGAAGGCATTCTGGACCACAAGGCCCACAAACGCTGCTGCCAGTCCTATGGCGAGGCCCCGGGCAAAACCATCCCTGTGGCGCCGGAGAAGCCGAACTAGCTGAAATGCCACACTGAAGTTGAGCGCAAAGAATGCCGCAAGCCCCAGTATGCCTGTTTCGGCAAGGAGCTGCAAGTAGGTACTATGGGCTTCCATGCCCTTGGCGCTGCCCCTGATATAGTTCTTGGGGAATCGGGCATCTGGCGCCTTGTACTCCAGGAATCGACGATTGAAACTCCCGAGCCCCACACCAAGAAGCGGGTGGTCGACAAACATCCTCCATGCCGACTTGTAAGCGCCAACCCTGGCTCTCATGGAGTCATCCATCTCAGGCCTGGTTCGTTTGGTCAGACCTTCTGCCTGTTTTTCGGGGAGCACGAGAACGAGCAGAACCAAAATCAGCAGCAATACCAAAGCCGCCTTGAGGAATCGCGGATAGATCAGGACAAACGCACCGGCCGAGGCCATGAGCCCGACCCAACCTGAGCGGCTAAAAGTGACAAGGAGGCCCCCGAAGGACAGACTCGCCAGGCCGAAAAAGAATAGGCGATCCCGCAAGCGCTCGGCCTGAAGTCCTAAACCCGTGGCAAGACAAAGATACACGAGCAGGTAGGTGGCAAACACATTGGGATGGTCGAATACACCACTGGCCTGGACAAATCCCTTCCATACCACGAAATCCCCTGTCTCTCTGTGGAGTCCGAGGCCCAGTATGGTTCCATGAGTGACAAACTGATAGATTCCCAGAATCACAAAGGGAAGGGAAGGGACCAAGATGGCGTAGAGACTCTTCTTGAGTGCGCCAGGCCGAGGAAGAAGGTCCGCCGAAATGATCACAAGAAGCACATAGCCACCCAGGCGTGCGGTGTTTGCAAGACCAGGGAGCGTCGCTTTGCTCACGATGCTTGCCGCAAAACAGACCACCACAAAAAGGGCTCCCCACAACGGGATGTCCGTCTCTCTTGCCCGCAAGCGACCCTTTGCGCCAAGTAGCCAGGAGAGAACAAGCACCACGAAGACGAGCTTTGTGATGCTGATGCCGACAAGCGCTTCGGATGCGGTGGAGAGTGGCACGCTCACGAGATACAAAGACAGAGCCCATATGGGATTGTGAATCACTCGCCAACCGATCAGGAGCACGGGGATCAGGAGCAGTGCTCGAGGGCCCACCCTGGTTACCAGCAACCCGGCAATTACCGAGGCCAGGATACCCATTACAAGCCCAACCGGGCGAGGATGGGCCAGAGGCGGATTCTGGGGCGCTCTTTCTATGACAGAGGTGGTCTCATTCATGAGATAGGAGATTGGGCGATTGAGGAATTGGGGAGGAGGAGAGCCTTCGCTGGGATGGAGAAACGCCGAACATCCAACATCCAACGTCGAAGGAAGAGCCCCACTTCGATGTTCGACGTTGGCAATTGGATGGTAAGGGTTCGGAGTCTTGACGCACAGATTTGCCGCAGAATTGGTCTCCCCATGTAGGGGTTTGGTCCGCCAGCTGGCGGATGCCCGCCGGAGGTCCGCTAGCTGGCGGATCGAGGATTTCGCGATGGAGGCGAGGCCAATAGATGCGATGAAGATGGGATGTCAAGATGTGAAGTTATTCCTGATGCGAACCCTAAAGTCAGGCGGATTCGGTTGCTTGGAAGAGCTCCTTGCCGACCACGAAGAGAGACCCGACAGAGAAGCCCACGAGCAAGCCGAGCAGGACATTGAGTTTTCTCTGGGGGCCGATTTTACGCTCGGGGATGAGTGCGGGATCCACCAGTATCATGGTTCCGAGTTTCGCGGCGACTTCGATCCTGGATTGATCATATTTCTCGGTAAGAAATGACTTTAAGTCGGCGAGTGATTTGCTTTCCTGCTCCATGGATTCGACGTTTCTCATTCCGCGGTAAAGCCCTTGCTCTACCGAAACGAGCTCTTTACGGAGACCTGTGAGGACATGCTCCAGATGCTCAATCTTTGCGGCAAGCCCTTGTCGCCTCATCCGATCTTCCGCCTGCTCGCGGAGGAGCGTGGTGCGGAGGGGGTTGGCCTGCATCTGTTGCTCAGTGGTCTGCTGGGCAACTTGACCCGAGATGGAAGAAGCGAGAGCACCGACCCTCAACGTCAGGGGTGAGAGCGAACTCGCCTGCCGTCCAAACGATGCGGTCATCTCCGCCATGGACCGTTCAAGGTCTCTCAGTCCGGAGGCAAGAATGCCCAGTCGATCAGCCCATTCCTGGGGTGTAAGACGACGCCTTCCGGGCGGATTTTCCAAATCCCGAGCTGCGGCGCGTAGGTCGTTAAGCTGCTGTATAGCCCGTTGGATCTGTGCCTTCTGCTCTTCGTTGGCCGTCTGTCTCGAAAGCGCGGAGAGATCGATGTCGTGAAGGAGGGTGGAAACATCCTCCGCTGCCGAGGCGCCCGCTGGCTGACCGTGGAGAATCGTGGTGAACTCTCTCCTGGAAGCCATGGTCTCCTCCGGTAGGTCGCCAAGCAGTTGGTCTACCTCCGCCAGCCGTGCGTTCATCCGAGACAGATCTCCTCGCGAGGCCTCAAGGTCGATCTGGAAGAGCTTGATCTGCTCCATGATATTCTGAAGACGTAGATGAAGCTCGTCCACTCGTCCGGCTGAGCGCGCGATTCTCAATGAATCCTGTGCGATATCATAGGCAAAACGTGCCATATCGAGTTGTTCCTGTATGAATCGCTGAGAGCTATTGATCTCGTTTGTTCTGATATTCTGATAGAGATCGACGAATCTATTTGCGATCTTGTTGACAATTATTCTTGTCTTTGCCGCGTTCGAGTAGACAACACTGAGCTCTATCAACTTTGTGTCCTTCACTGGGACGATGGAGAGGCGGCCCAGGAGTCGACTCCCGGACAGACGATCAGGGGGGAAGTCAAGACCGAGATCTCTCACGGCGCCGGCAAGAAGTTCTTGATTGGCGAGCATGGATGAGTATGTATCCACCGTATAGACGGTGTTGTTGACATTTGTGTATCCACCGGCCTTGCTTTCCACGGTCGGTTCAAGAACCAGCAATCTGGCCCTCGCTTGGAATTGATCCTCCAGCGTCAGGCTCATGAGCGCCGCGGCCAGACCGGCAAGCAGCGTGGATGCAATGATCCACCACTTGTGTGCAAGAAGGAGAGTGGCATAGGTGGCGGAACGACGATTCAACAAGGGCTTGGACCTCCTTGGTCGGATAACTCGACACGAACACGGGCAAATCGAATGGCTGAAAGTGAGATGCCGGAGTCTAAACGTCAATAGGAATCGAGAGCAATCGAGCGACACTAGTCGTTTTCAATTGGTTGGAAACTTCACAAACGGGTCAAGTTTTGCAACGACATATGTGGGTTGGCTGCGAGGCGATGCTGGTGTCTGGATGCTGGATGCTGGAAGAAGAACGCAACGACTCCGGGTTCCATCCAGTATCCAGTGACCAGTATCGCTGCGCCTCAATCAATGCGCTACGGCATCATCACTCGTCGGTTTGAGGCGCAGCTTTGCTGGACAGCTTTCCCGAATATAGGCTGTTTTTTTGCCCGACCCCATCCATCCACCTTTTGCTCAGATCACGGATATGAGCAAATGCGGAGCACGATTCTTGAGTGAGCAACGCGAAATCATCTATCGAGCCGCACAAAAAGGACTGATTCTGGTTGTGCTTCTGCTCCAGAGTTTCTTCGGCATGCCTGCATGCTCTTGGGCCATGGAGCTTCCCGTGAGACGATACTTGTCCGCCCAAGGCCTCGCCTCGCGTGAGGTGCTCTGCATGTGCGCTGATCATTCCCAGGGTCTCTGGGTCGGAACTCCTTCCGGGCTGAGTCTCGTTTCCGCCGGCAGGATAAGGACATACGGTCCCGCTGACGGGCTCCCCAGCAGCACGATCATGGCTATGGTCATGGATGAGAAGGGCCGCCTTTGGCTGGGTACTGATGGTGGGCTCGCCTTTCGTGACAGTGTGGGTTTTCACCATCTCGAATCAGAAATCAATATGGCGGGCATGGACATCAGAAACCTGGCATTGGGAGCGCCTGGAGAGGTTCTTGTCTGCACATGGGACAATCTATTCGTCTGTAGAGAGGATTCTGTGGCTGAGCTTCCTGTGATGCCTGCCTTTCCACCGGATGAAGCATTGCTGGTCATGTCTAGTCTTGGCGACAGCGTCTTGTATGTAGGAACCCGGCTTTCAGGTCTCTGGCGTGTGAATCGCTCCACAGGCGAGAGAATCCATGTGGGTCCCGCGAAGGAAGAGCATAACTTCATTTACGCGATATGCCCTTTCCCTCAAGATGAAGTCGTCTATCTCCTCGGGGGGAGGGTAATGAGGACTCAGGGGGACACGACAATTGTTATCGAACCGGGAGAGCCGCCGCGCATCGAATCCCTCACGAACCTTGCATGTGCACCGGATGGGGAACTCTGGGGCATCGGACGTAGAAAACTCTGGCATTTCGCCAACGATGGATCATGGGTTTCCTATGCAGTGGGTGTGACGGAGCGAACCATGACTAGTCTCCTGATTGACCAAGCGGGATCAATTTGGATCGGAACAGGAGGCGAGGGTCTCCTGCAGGTCTCCATCACAAGTGTTGAGAATCTGAAACATGAGAATCTTATTTCTCCTCTTGCCATGCACCTCGAAGGGCGCGACAGCGTCTTCATAACCACTGATCGGAGTGTTTTGCTCCACAGGAGGACAACCGGAGCACTGGATGAGATCCCCCTGAATCGTGATGATGTCAGACTGGGCGAGATTTGGGATATCGGGCGGATGGGGAACGACATCATCGTGATTGGTGACGGCGGCATGTTCAGGATCACTGCCGAGGGGAAGCTGGAGCCTCTTCACGATGAATCATCGCTGAGCGACCTTTATCTTGTACGCCTCTTGGTGCGAGACAAAGACTCAGCGCTCATTGGAACAACCACTGGAGTGGTGCGGTATGCCCATGGGGTATGGTCGGAGATTCCCGGTATGCCGGAAGCCTCTGTATATGCACTGGTGGCTGACGGGGATCGTGTCCATGTCGGCACATCCGGGCTCGGTTTATGGACAAGCAACGGCGATACGCTCTGGCAGTCTGAATTCAACGACCAGTTACCATCGCAGGGAATCAATACGGTTCTGGTGGATGAAGAGCGGGGCCTCTGGATAGGCACCGAGGCGGGCCTTTGTCTCGTTGATCAAAAGAAACGTGTTCGGACGTGGAAGAAACCCGATGGATTGGGAGACGAGATGGTGACCGGCCTCGTTTTGGACGGTAACCATCTTTGGATCGGTACTGACAATGGAGTACAATGTCTTGATTTGGAGCGCGACGCGTTTGGCCCCATGTTGGACAACCGTGTCGGCCTTGCAGGTGAAGAGATCACGACCTCACGCGCATTCGTATTAGACGAGGATGGAGGGCTTTGGTGTGGATTCTTTGGGTGCGTGAGCAGGATCGATACGCGGCAATTGGGGGCCTTTGTCGACGGGCCGGAGATCCGGATCGAACAGATTTCTCTGGATGGCGACCTATGGAAACCTGGCAGACTTCTGCCCCACGGACATCACGTGCTCAGAATCCGATATGAAGAGCAATCACTTCTCTGGCCCGATCAGGCGATGTTCCAGTACCGCCTAAGCGAAGTGGACGATACGTGGATTACGACCCATCGTACGGATGACATCCGGTACTCTTATCTCCCACGTGGGACCCATTGTTTCGAGATAGCGGCGCGGAACAACCTGTCAGCCTGGGGACCGGCTGCAGCAGTGGTACTGCATGTTGGGTCCCCATACTGGTTGAGAGCGCCGTTTCTTGTGGGTGTGACCCTACTTACCTTTGGCCTTGTCACCGCGGTCGTAAAACTTAGGACGCGCCAGCTCGAGCGGAAAAGGATCGAGCTGGAGGGGTTGGTGCGAACGCGGACTACCCAGTTGGAAGAGGCTCTGGACCAGGTGAGAGAGCTATCCCTCACCGACGAATTGACGGGGCTTCCCAACCGTAGAGGCTTCAACGCCGAGGTAGATGGTGTGGTGGCACGAGCACAAAGGAGCGGCATCCCGATGACTGCCCTGGCAATTGATATTGACAAGTTCAAGGTACTGAATGATACGTGGGGGCATGCTGTCGGTGATGCCGCCCTCAAGCATTTTGCCGAAATACTTCGTCGTTTGCGGCGGAGATCCGATCTCGTGTGCAGAAGCGGTGGTGATGAGTTCATGTATGTACTCTATGGCGCCGGGGAGAATAACGGCCTTCTCGTGGCGGAAAAACTTCGTGACCGCGTAGAATCGACTCCCTTTGCGGACCCAGGCGGGGAGACCATATCATTCACGGTGAGTGTTGGTGTGGCCGGCCTTGACCCCAGAGTGCACAATTCCTGGCAGGAATTATTAGCTGACGCCGACAGGGCGTTGTACTGTGCCAAAGAATCCGGGCGAAATCGCGTCTCATTGGTGGTTTCATGAATACGCTACTCAGGCAAATTCTCTTTGGCAGTATGAAGATATTGAAGGTTCTCTGGCATGTGCTTAGAACATTTGGCGAGTTCATGGCACAACTCTATCGGGATTTCGAAGACACACGGTGTACCACCAGGGCGGCTGCACTAAGCTACGCAACGGTCCTTGCCATTATTCCTCTCCTCGCGGTTTCCATAGCCGTATCCAAGAATTTCCTCAAAGATGCGAGTGAGGAAGAAATTCCCCGGGCACTGGACCGATTGATCACTGCGGTCCTCCCCATGATCGATTGGGTGCCGGCGGAGGTACTTTCTGACAGTGCCACCGCCCTGCCACCCGTGCCGGAAGCACCGCCGGTCAAGAGCAGAGCGGCCCGGGACAAGATCATCACGGGTATCACCGACTTCATCGAGAATATCAATTTTAGGGCATTAGGGGCCGTTGGTATGCTCATCCTCCTTTTTGTTGGCGTCCGGCTCATCGAGACCATCGAGAATGCGGTGAACGATATCTGGGGCGTGGAGCGTGGCCGGGGACGTCTCCGCCGACTTGTGTACTACTGGACGGCTATCACCTTGGGGCCGTTGGTTATGCTGTTCAGCATCAGTGCCTCAGCTTCCTGGAGCTTGGATCAATTGAGCGCGCTTCCTATATTGAGGATTGTCCCCAAGGCCACGAGCAATCTCGTGGTCCTTTCTCTCTTCTTCGGGCTCCTCTATCTCCTCCTTCCGAACACACACGTGAAAGTTCGTGCAGCATTTGCCGGCGGTCTTGTAGGTGGTTCGCTTTGGTGTTTGAATGGTATGCTCTCGACCCTCTACTTCAGGCGTGTAGTGACCTACAGCACCATCTATGGGAGCATTGGTCTCATCCCCGTAGTCCTCGTTGGTATCTACTTCACGTGGCTGATCTTTCTCCTTGGCGCCCAGGTGTCCTATACGGTACAGCATATCCGGGAATACCGGCAGGAAAAGGTGCTGCGCCGCGTGAATCAGGCCGCCATGGAGTTCATTGCGCTTCACCTGATGATCATCACGGGACAACGGTTCTTGAACGGGAAGCGCCCTGCCACCACTGAAGAATTCGCCAGAGAATTGGCTGTACCCGAACGTGTGGCGCATGAAGTGATGAGCAAGCTGGTGGCGGGAAATCTGTTGGCGGTGGTAAGCCCTGATCCGGGGTATCACGCATATCAGCCCGCGAAGGATCCCAGTGCCGTTCGGCTGCTGGATGTCATTGAGGTCATGAGGGAGGCAGACGCGGAATGGCTGGATACGGCCTCCTCGCGGGAACATGACTGGCTTTGTGCCATGGTGGAGAGAATACGACTCGGTGCGCTTGACGCAGGCGGAAACACGACGCTTGCGATGGGTATCGCCCAGCTTGTCTCTTCATCGGGCGATGAACCCCCTCATACCACTACAGGCTGATACGCAGGATTGATTCCATGGGTGTAACCCTTGTCATTCCCACCAAGAATGAGGCAGCAACTCTTCAGGCAGTGCTCGAGTCTTCCATGTCATATGCGGATGAGACCATAGTTGTTGATGGTGGATCCAGCGATGGTTCCAAAGAGATCGCCACCGCCTTCGGCGCCCGGGTGCTTGTGGACTCGGGGGATGGTAAGGGCGCAGGCTTGCGCCTTGCCATCGAGGAAGCGGGCGAAGATACCATGGTGTTCATGGATGCCGATGGATCGCACGACCCCGGGGACATACCACGCTTGGTTGCCGCACTGCAAGACCGGGACCTTGACCTGGTCATCGGCTCGCGCATAAGAGGCGGCAGCGACGAGTGGTCAGGGAGTTTTGGCAGGTTCGTCCGCATGATGGGTTCGCACATGATCTTGATCGCCATCAACTACCGGTGGGGTATACGATTGACCGATTGCCAGAATGGATTCCGGGCCATCAGGACCGACGTCGCCAGGCGCCTGGGTCTCAAGGAGAAGGGATTCGCCATCGAACAAGAGATGGTCATGCGATGTCTCATCCATGGATGCAGGGTTGGCGAAATCGGATGTCATGAATACGAACGGCGGGGGGGCGCATCGAAGCTCAATCTTGTCACCGTCTGGCCCGATATCTTGAGGACGCTCATCATGCTCAGCCTCCAACCTCGGAGAGAGATGTAGGCCGCACTTCTCACCGGCTTTCGTCGCGGGAGTGAGAAATGTGGGTTATTGGGGCCGCCTGTCAGCCGGTGGGATCATTCAGGCAGAGGTTTTCTCCCAGGATCGTTCCACCAGCGGGCGGAAACGTTCAACATCGAACATTCAACATCGAACATTCAACATCGAACATCGAACCATGGGAACGAAGAACACGCATCCAGCCTCTGATCTCTCCACTTCGGCGTTGAAGTTTGGCGTTAGGCACGTCACGATAGGCCAGGAAGAAGACCCCCGAGCCGCACTGGAACGTGCCGGGCTGAAGCTGCACGGATGGTGCAATGGAACGGGCATGTGCGGCATGTGCTTGGTCCGTGTGGTGGGCCCTGAATTTCCCCCGCCTTCGTCAGTCGACAGGAAATTTCTCTCTGCACAGGAACTTGCCGCGGGTATTCGTCTGGCCTGCACCATGCCGCCCGGTTCGTATGCCATGGCGTTTGATGAGCGCCTCATGCTGCATAGCACAGTGCTTCCACCCGAGGAGGTAATGAATCCCTTTTTCTGGCCTGGACGACCGGGGCCCGGCATAGGCATCGACCTCGGCACTAGCACCATCATGGTGACGGTATTCGACGAGTTCGGGAAACCGGGCCCGGTTGTGCGCGGACCAAACCCCCAGGCCAGGTTTGGTTTGGATGTATTGAGCCGGATATCAGCGGTGCTTTCTTTTGGTTCAGGCCAGTCTCTCAAGGAGTTGGCCTTGGATTCCATGAGCCGTATTGTGGATCTGGCGGTGGAGGCTGCCCGGGCCGAGAGCGCGGAGTGGATCGCTGTGGTCGGCAACACGGTGATGCACCACTTGGTTGCCGGCCTCGATGTATCCTCAATGGCGCAACTTCCTTTCGAACCCTCGGCAAAGGCGCGGCATTATGTCGGATTGCCCGAGATCCAACCCTCCTGTTGCAGTCATTGTGCGGTATTGACGCCCCCATTGGGTGGATTCGTGGGATCCGATGCTCTGGCGTCACTACTCCTGCTTCTTGATCGAATGCCAGAGAAGACCTGGCTCCTTGTTGATCTTGGCACCAACTGCGAAGTGGTGCTTTGGAGCAATGGATGCGCCTATTACGCTTCCGCGCCGGCAGGACCCGCGTTCGAGGGCCGGGGTCTCAGTTGTGGTATGGAGGCTGGCCCTGGAGCGGTGATAAGGGTCTCCATGGAACGTGGGCGTTATTCCTGGCGGCTCGCCGCCGGGGATGAATTGTTCGGAATCTGCGGCAGCGGAGCCATTGACTTCCTGGCAGTTCTTCTCGATAAGGGCGAGGTGGATGAATCGGGGCGACTAAACGAAAGCAGGAGCCAACGATTTGTTCCCCTCGATCCCGACGCTCGGGTCCGCCTCACGCAAGGGGATATCCGGGAGCTCCAGAAGGCGAAGGGCGCCGTGGAATTGGGCATACGTACTGTTCTCGAGGCAGCAAGGATTGGAAGCGAGGATCTCAATGCGATTCTGGTGGCGGGAGCATTCGGTGGGGGAATTGACATCGAGAATGCCCAACGTATTGGGATGATTCCTCGCATAGACAGTGAGCGATGTCTCGATGCCGGCAACCTTGCGCTTCTTGGAGCCGGTCTGACACTCCAAGAAGAAAAGGTGGAGAGCTGCCGCGAACGAACGAGGCGGATCTCTCTGCAGGGCGAAGCAAATCTCGAACGGTTCACCAACGCGTTGTCTTTACGACCATGGTCATAAAGGGGAGGTAACCGTTCACGGGTTGAAAGGTTCATAGGTTCAGGGTTCACCGGAAATCGAACCGTTGATTCGTGGGATCTGAAAGATAACCTTGATCCCCCTTCCAGCGGGAAACTCTGAACCCGAAAACGGCCACAAAAGGAGGACATCATGATTGATGAAATCGACTACACCATTCATGGCGACGATATGCAGATGGTCAGCATAGAGCTCGATCCAGGCGAGTCGGTTCGTGCCGAGGCTGGGGCCATGCTGTACATGGATGACGGCATCGAGATGTCGACTTCCACTGGTGGGGGAATGCTCAAGGGGCTCAAACGCACCATCGTCGGCGAGAGTTTCTTTATCACTTCCTTCACCCATAAGGGAACAGGGAAAAGCAGCGTCGCATTCGCGGCACCGTATCCAGGGAAGATCATCCCCCTCGATCTCGCGCAATTTGGCGGGAACTTTCTGTGCCAGAAGGATGCCTACCTCTGTTCCGCCAAAGGCATAGAAATCACTGTCGCCTTCACGAAACGGATCGGCGCAGGTCTCTTTGGGGGTGAAGGTTTCATACTCCAACGGTTGAAGGGGAACGGATTGGCCTTTGTGCATGCCGGGGGCACGGTTTTCGAACGAGATCTATCACCTGGACAGTCGCTCCGGGTGGACACAGGATGTCTCGTGGCATTCCAAGAATCAGTGAGCTATGATATCCAGTTCATGGGTGGCTTCAAGAATGCGATGTTCGGAGGCGAGGGTATCTTCCTGGCGAAAATCACCGGTCCTGGTAAGGTTTTCCTCCAGACGCTTCCATTCTCGCGGTTGGCGGACCGTATCGCTGCCGCAGCCCGCTTTACGGGGCGCAAAGGCGAACGCAAGGGAGTGGCAGGGCTTGGCGGAGGAATCCTGGGAGGGCTGTTGAGCGGAGACAGCGACTGATCAGGCCAACGTGAGTTGGGTGTATGGGAGGTCATAGGGTTTAACTACTTGATTCCAATAAGGGATAGAGTCTCACCAGAGTTGCCCCCCAATGGCCCCTGTCCCCGGGCGCCAGGGAATAGTGCTCCACCCATGGCAGCTTGTCCAAGATGGCATGTACGGTTCTGCGCAGCGTGCCTCTACCCTTGCCATGTACGATTCTTACATTGAGAATGCCCGCTTCCCGACAGGCAGACAGGTATTCCGGGATCAGTTCGGATACCTCTCGGGGGTTGAAAGCGTGAAGGTCGAGCTCGTCGCCAAGATCGAGGGGAACGGGATCAGGACCATAGGGAAGCTGATCATCCTCCCCGGGATGCATAGTCATGGCTGTCCTCCTGCGAGAACCCTTGAGTTCGCCGAGAAGATAGCGCTGTCCATAGTGGGGGCAATGGCCGCCTCTTGTGTGCACACAGAGAACCGGGTATGTTGGGGATTGCTGGATTGAGGAGAGGAATGCGGGAACCACAGATTACACAGATCGGGAGAGGAGATTGGGAGGATTTTGGGAATGGTGTGTCATTCTGAGGGAACGGAGCGACCGAAGAATCTGGGGGGAGGAGAAGGGGAATTGCGGGAATGCCTGAATGAAGAAAGAAATGAGGAAGTTGGAATGACACCGTGTCGGAAGGTGGGGATTCTGGGGGGGACCTTTGATCCGCCGCACATGGCGCATCTTGTGGTGGCACAAGAAGCTCTCGAACGGCTTTTCTTGGACAGAGTCATCTTTCTTCCTGCGTTCGTGCCACCGCACAAGACCAATGTACAGATGACACCATTCGATACCCGATTGGCGATGGTGCATGCTGCCATCAAGGATAATCCGCGATTCGAGGTTTGGGATTTGGAGCGAACGATGACACCCCCCAGCTATACCGTACGAACGCTTTATGTGCTGCGGGAAGATCACCCGGAATGGAAGGAGATCTTCCTTATCGTGGGATCTGATGCCTTGCTCGAGCTCGAGTCGTGGAAAGATCCGGATGAGATACTGCGCCTTTGCAGCCTTGTCGTCTTCCCACGTCCGGAATACCCCATCGAACACGCCCCCATCGTTTTTCGTTCGCAGAGCACACTACTGCGCATTCCTCCATTGCCGATCTCCTCCACCTATCTTCGGGAGCGGGTCGGCGGCGGCCACTCGATCCGGTATTGGGTCCATGACCGGGTAGCCGATATCGTGGAACAGGAAGAACTCTACGGAGCCGCGGCCGGAGAAGCCACACAAGGAGGTATGAACTGTGCGCCACAGGGAAAAGCCTGTATATACTCGACGGGACCGCCATGGCCTATAGAGCATTCCACGGCATGAAGAGACAAGCACTCCAGACCAGCACGGGGAAGGCCACAGGCGGCATCTATGGCTTCATAATGACCTTGGAGGCCGTGAAGGAAGCCGCATCGGGCAACCCCCTGGTGGCGACATTTGACGCCCCCGGTCCCACATTCAGACATGAGAAGTTCGAGGCGTACAAGGCAACCAGGGAGAAGATGCCGGACGAGCTCCGCGAACAGCTTCCCCAGATGCAGCGGATAGTGGAGGCCAACGGTATCCCGGTGTTCATCGTCCCCGGGTTCGAGGCGGACGATATCATGGCGACACTGGCCCGCTGGGTCACCTCCCACGGCCATGGGTGCTTTCTCGTCACCTCTGACAAAGACATGGCTCAACTTGTGGACGAGCACGTGCACCTATTGCCGCCACCGAGAGCAGGCCAAATAGTCATACTCGGATCTCCTGAGGTAAAGGAAAAGTACGGTGTGCCCCCCTCTCTCATGGGAGATTTTCTTGCGCTCACGGGGGATTCCAGTGACAATATCCCCGGCATACCGGGTGTGGGCCCGAAGCGGGCGGTCAAGCTTCTCGAGATGTTTGGCACCCTTCATGGGGTTCTCGAGCATTGGCGGGAAATCCCGTGGAACGCAATTCGGGACGCGTTCGAGAAACATGCAGATTTGGCATTGCTTTCGCGTGAGCTAGTGCAGCTCAGGACCGATGTCCCCTTGGAGATGGGCTCCTATCTCTTGGAATGTGGTAAGGCCGATGCCAATGAACTGGTCCGCATCTACACGGAGCTTGAATTCGGCTCACTTGCAATGAGGGTACAGGTTGATGCCAAACCGGAGATCACACGCTCCTATCACACGGTAACCACAGAGGAAGCGCTGGACCGGCTCATCACTATCTTGCGCGGCCATGGTCCTTTTGCCTTTGATCTCGAAACCACATCCCTGGATCCAATGAAGGCCGTGCCGATTGGGATATCGCTGAGCCTATGTGAGGGCGAGGCATACTATGTTCCTCTGGGAGAGGAAGGCCTTTCGACGAACATCGTATGGGAGAAACTTGGTCCACTGTTGGAAGACGAACATCTGGCCAAGGGTGGCCAGAATTCCAAGTATGACATGGAGGTGCTTCAAGAGGTTGGCATCAGGGTGCGAGGCCTCGCCTTCGATACAATGATCGCTTCCTATCTGGTCGAACCGAATCTTCGGCAACGGAATCTTGATTTCCTTTCCCTCCGCCACCTGGGCATCAAGAAAATCCCTACCGAACAACTAATCGGGAAGGGCAAGAGCCAGATCACCATGGATCTCGTCCCTGTAGATGAGGTTGCCGAGTACGCGTGCGAAGACGCCGATATGGCACTACGGCTTCATCACCACTTCGAGCCCAAGCTTGCCGCCATGGAATTGGAAGAGCTCTATCGTGATGTCGAGCTCCCGCTCATCAATGTCCTCTGCGCCATGGAGCGCCGCGGGATCTGTCTTGATGTCCCCTATGTCCATCGACTGGGGCTGGATTTCGGTGCCCAGATTGTGACGCTGGAGCGTGAAATCAAAGAGCTGGCGGGGGAGGAGTTTAATGTGAACTCCACCAAGCAGTTGGGCTACATCCTTTTCGAGAAGCTCGAAGTGCACAAGAAGCTGGGCATAAAACGATTACGGAGAACAAAAAGCGGATACTCCACCAACGCGGCGGTTCTCGAAACCATGGCCGAACATCCGCTGGTGGCTCGTATCATGGAGTATCGTAATCTGGCGAAGCTGAAGAGCACGTATGTTGATACATTGCCGAAGCTCGTGCATCCCCGGACAGGGAGAATCCATACCAGTTTCAATCAAGCAGTGGCGGCCACTGGCAGGCTTTCGTCCAGTAATCCTAATCTTCAAAACATCCCGATACGAGGCGAACTGGGGAAGAAGGTTCGCAAAGCATTCGTGGCGCCTCCCGGCTATGTCTTGTTGGTGGCAGACTACTCTCAGATCGAGCTCCGCATGCTCGCTCATCTCGCACAAGACAAGGAACTCAGCGACGCGTTTGCTTCCGGCATGGACATCCATGCTGAAACAGCTGCGCGGATATTCGATGTACCGCCTGGTGATGTATCCTCAGAGCTCCGTACCCGGGCAAAGGCAATCAACTTCGGAGTGCTGTACGGCATGGGTCCCAGAAGACTCGCCAGGGACACGGGAATCACACAGGCTGAGGCCAGTGAGTTCATCCAACGATATTTCCATCGCTTTCCGGCGATCAAGGGCTATATGGACAGCACGATTCAGGGTGCCCGGGCTGAAGGCGGCGTGCGGACGATACTGGGGAGATGGCGGCCTCTGCCCGACATCGAGGCCATGGACGGCGGAAGGAAGCAAGCTGCTGAACGTATGGCCATCAACACACCCGTGCAGGGCAGCGCCGCGGATCTTATGAAAATCGCCATGCTCTCCGTGCACCGCGAGATTTGTGAGCAACAGATGCCGGCTTTCCTCCTTCTCCAGGTTCATGATGAACTCGTGTTGGAAGTAGAAGAGGAGCATGCTGAAGAGACCGGAGCAGTGGTCGCAGCCGCCATGGAGGGGGCCATGAAGCTCTCCGTGCCATTGAAGGTAGACGTGGGATGGGGCGCCAATTGGCTCGATGCAAAGTAGCTCAGTGATCCTTCTTGGAATCGTAGGGCTGCCTGGGAGCGGGAAGAGCTCCGTCGCCTCGGGCATGGAGCACTTGGGCGCCACGGTCATCAATGCCGATGTGGAAGGACACGGGCTTTTGGTGGAGTCTCCCATTGTGGAGGCGTTGGTTTCTGCGTTCGGACCTGGAATCCGGAGTGTTGAAGGCGTGGATCGTACACGCCTGGCCGACGCAGCACTACGAAGACGCACAACCATGAAGACGTTGAACGCGATCATGCACCCGCCGCTGCTGAAAAGGCTGGCCGGCAAGGTTCGCGAAGCGTGGCAACAGCGGCCGGATAGACCGGTAGTGATCGACGCCGCGCTTATTCCCGAATGGGGGATAGGATCGTATTTTGACCTGCTGGTGTTTGTGCACTGCTCCAAGGCGCTTCGTCACAAGCGTCTGGTTGCCGCGGGGAGAGACCTTGCCGTTCTGCGGCGGTTGGAGAGGTTCCAGCTTCCCGAAGTGGATAAACGAAACGGATGTCATGTGGTGGTTGACAACCATGGATCAAGGGATGATCTGATGGAACGAGTTCATGCTTTATACAGAGTTATTCTAGCGGGTCCAGCGGGGCCCCAAGGGGGGACTTTGCCATGTCCAAGGAAACTATGGATCGATTGAACGCTGCCAAAGAAAGAATAGATGCGCTCCGAGGTTTTCTTTGACGCTGACTCACTTCTGTCGAGGGTCAACGACCTCGAAAAGAAGAGCAATGCGCCTGACTTCTGGGGCGATCCGAACTCGGCAAGAGCCGTACTCCAGCAGCTGACCCGTGTTCGGGAAGAACTCGACGGTATTGAGACATTGGGCGCGGAATGGGAGGATCTGACAGAGCTGGCACATCTGGCTGAAGAGGAGGGCGAAGAGGAGGTGCTCGAGGAGGTAGACCAGGGCGCCCAAGAGCTCCTGAGGAAGATTCGGCGGCTTGAGCTCTCCCACATGTTGAGCGGACCGGACGACAGCCGAAACGCCATCTTGTCGCTTCATCCCGGCGCCGGAGGTACCGAATCCATGGATTGGGCGGAAATGCTGGCCAGGATGTATCAGAGATGGGCTGAGAAGAGGGGATTTTCTTGGAAGATTATGGATTTTCTCGCTGGAGAGGAGGCGGGGATCAAGAGCATGAGTGTTGAGGTCCGTGGAGACCATGCGTATGGATACTTGAAAGCCGAGAGAGGGGTTCACCGGCTCGTTCGACTCTCGCCATTTGACGCCAACCATAGGCGGCACACATCCTTTGCCTCTGTATTCGTATATCCGGAAGTCGACGATGATATCACCATTGAGATCGATGAGAGTGATCTGAGAGTGGATACTTATCGGGCTTCCGGCGCCGGTGGACAGCATGTGAACAAGACAAGCTCTGCCATACGAATCACGCATATCCCTACGGGCATCGTGGTCCAATGTCAGAATGAGCGATCTCAGTTCAGGAACCGCGAGAATGCCATGAAAATTCTATTGAGCCGCCTCTACCAGAAGAAACTTGAGGAGGAGGAAGCGAAACGGGCCAAAATCCATGCCGCCAAGAGCGAGATCGCTTGGGGAAGTCAGATCAGATCATACGTGCTCCACCCGTATTCGCTGGTGAAGGACCACCGCACCGGGGTTGAAGTCGGCAATGTCCAGGGCGTTCTTGACGGCAATATCGATGGTTTCATCGAGGCCTTCTTGTTGGGTGGGAAACGCGCATAGATTTGTCCTGGAATTGGGCTCCCCATGTAGGGGCACGGCATGCCGTGCCCACCGGCCTGCCTCGGCGAAGCCTTGGCGCAGACGGGAGGCGCAGTACGCGGGGCTACCGCACTCCAAAGAGGGAAAGCAGAAGATTGGCGAGAGATCCGCGCTCTAGATGCGCTGAAGATGGGATGTCAAAATGTGGAATTATTCCTGTGCGAAGCCTGAGGTTTGGTTCAATGCCAGGCGATTATCCCGCATCAAAACAATCGTGATCTTTTTTTGAAAGGGAGTCAGATATGGGAGCGTTTTTCTACTCATGGGGTGCGTGTCAGGAAGTGACTGGATCCAAACACTTCGTGGATACAGGACAGCACACCATCATGATCGATGCAGGCATGTTTCAGGGAAGACGAAAAGAGGCATATAAGAAGAATACTGATCTCCCTTTCGACCCCTCGGCAGTAGACGCAATCATTCTTACCCATGCTCATTTCGACCATTGTGGCCATCTGCCCTATGTCACGAAAAACGGTTTCAATGGCAATATCTATTGCACCCCGGCAACAAGGGATCTTGCGAGCCTCATCATGCTTGATTCCGCGTACATTCAGGAGAAGGATGCCGAGTTTGCGAGGAAGAAGGGCAAGGAGTTCATCCCTGACCCCCTTTACGATGATGCGGACGTGACCGTTGCATTGGGGCAAGTGGTGGCATTCGGGTATCGGAGGACCTTCACGATTCCAGGAGCCACCGTGACATTCTACGATGCAGGGCATATTCTTGGTTCTTCACTGGTGGTGATGGAGTTGACCGATGGCCTTACCATTGGATTCACGGGAGATCTCGGCAGACCCGGTCTCCCGATTCTGAGAGATCCGCAGATGATACCCGCGGTGGACTACCTCGTGTGCGAGAGCACCTACGGCGATCGTCTTCACGATGATATCAAGGACGCGGAGGATCGCCTCGGAGCGGTGATAGGTCGAATCGTCGAGACCAGAGGGAAGCTCATTATCCCTGCATTCGCAGTGGAGAGAACTCAGGAGATCATCTACTTCCTCCATCTGCTGAAAGATCGAGGGGCCATACCACGCGAGTTGCCGATTTTTGTGGACAGCCCCATGGCCATTAGCGCCACCGGCATATTCCGGATGCACCCTGAGTGCTTTGATGCGGAAACAAGGCAAGTGTTCCTGAATCATAATAGGAACCCCTTCGGGTTCGAAGGACTCCACTATATCCGAGATGTCCGTGACAGCAAAGAACTGAACAGAATGCCTGGCCCTATGATAATCATCTCGGCGAGTGGAATGTGCGAAGCTGGAAGGATATTGCATCATCTGAGAAACAACATAGAGGATGAATCGAATACTGTCTTGATAGTCGGCTTCATGGCGGAGAACACGCTTGGCAGGAAGCTCGTGAACAGAGAACGAGAAGTGAATATCTTCGGAGAATCTTTTCAGTTGAGAGCGCACGTGGAATCGATCAATGCATTCAGTGCGCATGCGGACTATGGTGAGATACTACGATATCTGGATAAAATGGATAGATCGAGGCTGAGAGAGGTGTTCCTGGTCCACGGTGAGGAGAAAGCCCAACTCTCGCTCAAGGATCGGATGCTCGACGCCGGCATTCCGAAGGTCACCATAGCGTCGTATGGGCAGCAGTACCCGATTACGCGCAAATCCTAAGACATCAAGACGGGCTTCCTATGAGACGAACACGCCTCAGTGTGAGAATCAGCGGGCAGACCCAAGAATGGAGCGGATGTTTCATTCTTGGCTCTTACGGTCTCGGCCTAGCACTACGGCACACGATGGGAATACAATGTCCCATGGAGAGATCCCGGAATCGTGCCCCCCACCATCAGTCATTGCGAGGAGGGTAGCGACGAAGCAATCTCATTGGCCCATCGAGATCGCCGCGCTATCGCTCGCGATGACCCCGGGCCTCAGTCTGAGAAGCAGGGGGCAGACCCCAAGGGTTCGCACAGGAATGAGTTCGCAGTCTTGGCGCACAGATTTGCCGCAGGATTGGCCTCCCCGAGGGAGCGAAACCGGCTTGCCCCGGCGGAGCCTTGGCGTAGACGGGAGGCGTAGTCCCGCCGACGGCGGGATGAATATGGGATGTCATAATGCGAAGTTATTTCTGCGCGAACCCTAACAAGGAGCAGTATGGAACTTGAACAGAGGTTTCTCGAGCTTATTGCGACGGAGGCAGGGGCGAATCCTCCTCAGGTCTCCCGAACCATCGCCCTCCTTACTGAGGGCGCCACCGTCCCCTTCATTGCCAGATACAGGAAGGATACCACCGGCAACCTTGACGACAAACAGATCTTCCAAATCCAGGATCGGCATCGATACTACGTGGAGCTTGTGGAGAGGAGATCAACGGTTCTGACTACCATACGCGACCAGGGCAATCTTACCGATGAGCTCCAAGCCCGCATCATGGAATGCAATGAGAAATCGAGCTTGGAGGACTTGTACCTGCCGTTCAAACCAAAGAGGAGAACCAAGGCTACCATAGCCCGAGAACGCGGCTTGGAGCCGCTGGCTAGGGCCGTGTTGGCACAGACCCCGGATGGGGGGATGCCCGAAGAGGTCGCCCAGGGTTATGTGGACCCCGAAAAAGGCATTGATGATGTCGCGTCTGCCCTGGAAGGGGCAAGGCATATCGTCGCGGAGATTGTGGCAGAGGATTCTATGATCCGTGCGGATCTTCGCCGGAGGATATTGACCAAGGGGAAGGTGCGTGCCAAGAAACTCATTGAAGGTCCGACCAAGTATGACATGTACGATGGGTTCAGCGAGCCCGTGGCCACGATTCCTTCGCATCGCATGTTGGCAATACGGCGCGGCGCGAACGAGGATGTGCTTGCATTCCAGATCGCACTTGATGAGGAAGATGAAGCCATTCAATCGATAATGAAGCGCTACCAGGTGAAGCCTGCATCGCCATGGGGCGCCCACCTGGCGAATGCGATCGGTGATTCATTCATCCGCCTCCTCAAGCCCAGCATCGAGACCGAGATCCGTGCGGATCTGAAATCGCATTCGGATGAGGAAGCGATACGGGTCTTCGAGGAAAACCTGCAGAATCTCCTTCTCTCACCACCGGCGGGTTCCATATGTGTTCTGGGCATTGATCCGGGGTTTCGTACTGGATGCAAAGTTGCGGTGGTTGATGGCACGGGGAAATTCCTAGAAGCGGCAACCATCTACCCTACGGCCCCCCGCAAGGATACCAAGCGTGCGAGCAAGACATTGCATGCGCTTTTGTCCAAGCATGCCGTGAGGGCGGTGGCCGTGGGGAATGGTACGGCCTCCCGAGAAACAGATTATTTTGTGCATGATTCCTTGAAGGACACGTCGTTTGGGGCATTCAGCGTGATGGTGAATGAGACTGGTGCTTCGGTCTACTCAGCATCCGATATAGCTCGTGAAGAGCATCCTGACCTCGACGTGACCATTCGTGGCGCCTTGAGTATTGCTCGAAGGCTGCAGGATCCGTTGGCAGAGCTGGTAAAGATCGATCCCAAATCATTGGGCGTCGGTCAGTATCAACATGATGTGGACCAGAAGAAGCTGAAGGAGAGCCTCGGACGAACCGTGGAGTCTTGCGTGAATAAAGTTGGGGTGGAACTCAACACCTCGTCCTGGTCATTGCTGCGTTACACATCGGGCCTCACCGACCGGATCGCAAGGAATGTTATTCAACATAGGGAAGGCCACGGTCCATTCAGGAGCCGTTCGGACTTGTTGGATGTGAAAGGTCTTGGTGAAAAGACCTTTCAGCAGTGCGCAGGGTTTCTTCGAATTCGTGGCGCTGACCACCCACTCGATAATTCGGGAGTACACCCCGAATCGTATGGCATCGTCGAGCAGATGGCCACGATGGTGGGTATCACAGTGAAGGAGCTCGTGGGAAACGACAAACTCGTCGAGAAGATTGATCTTCAGCATTTCACTGCCAAGGTTCCGGAGGTCGGCGAGCATACCTTGCAGGACATCAAGGCGGAGCTGCTCAAACCCGGCCGGGATCCTCGCGCGGAGTTTGCTGCGCCGCGTTTTCGAGAGGACGTGAACGAGATTGCAGATCTCGAGAAGGGCATGAAACTCCAGGGAAAGGTCACCAATGTCACACGATTTGGCGCATTTGTGGATATAGGTGTGCATCAAGACGGTCTCGTGCACGTTTCGGAACTAGATAATCGTTTCGTTGAGGATCCCGGCAATGTGGTGAAGGTTGGTGATCTCATTGATGTGGAAGTACTCGACGTGGATCTCAAGCGGCACCGCATTTCTCTCTCCAGGAAAAAATGTATTCCTGTGAGCACAAAACCACCTACTGGGCGACGCAGAAAGCGCAAGTCACATCACTCTTCCACACGGAGAAAGGACGATCTGGACCAGAAAATCAAGGACCTTGCCGCACACTTCGGGGGAACGAAGACATAGATGCCTTCCATCCCGATTCTCGGGCGGCACAGGGCTCCTGCGCCCAAGATCTGCTGCTCGTGACCGGATCGCTCATCAAGAAAGCAGGCATCGTCCTCTGCTCTGTCTTGATCATCTTGGTGGTGAGGTGTCGGGATAACAAACACAATCTCACTCTCGTTGAGTCATGGGACACTGCATCGATCGAACAGGACATCGAAATCATTCCCTCCGACAAGCGGGGCAATCCGTTCTTCATTCAAGGATTCTTGGCACCCGGCGACTCCGGGCGTGCATTGAAACATAGAAATGCAGACATAGATCTCTATAGCGTCTCGCGCTGTGACAAGACGGTTGATGTTGAGTTGACGATCCCGATGCCTGGGGGGCATCTGGCGATTCTTGGACCAGGCAAAGAGTGTGTTTTCGAAGGAGACCTTCCAGGGGGAATGCGCCATATCCGATTCCCGCTGCCCTCGGATACTATAATGAGGGGAAGGAATCGGATCAGGTTTCGCTGGAACCCGAATGCGAGTGACGATGCGTCCCCTCGTCGCTTGGTCGTCCGGAGGATTCGGATCCAATCAACCGATCCCAAAGAATGCCTCTCTTTCGTATCGTTGAGGGTGGCGGAAAATCGACTAATAATGGGTGATGGCTGTCGGGTGGAGGTCTATGTCGAACGCGGGAGAGATGCCTTCGTCAGGGGCTCCGTGAGCGGTGTGGGTGGCATCGGCCGCATCACCATGTGCGTTGACGGCGAGGAACCCGACATCCTCTGGGATCATGAGCTATCGGAGCGACCCCGACCCTTCCGGGTTGCTCTCGATCGTCATGTCGGCCGTGACCTTATTGCTGTCTCTTTTGAAATTCTTGCTCCACGAGGTGAGGCGACTTGGGATGAGATCACGTTCATCGATGCACAGGTGCCTCATTACTCGATTGCTCACGAGAGCATCTCCACCGGCCCCCTTGCGCCCACGGAAAAGCCCTACAACGTGATCCTCTATCTGATTGATACTATTCGACGAGACCGATTGCAGATTTACGGCTATGAGAGATCCACTACCCCCGGACTGTTGGGCAGCTTGCGCGAATGGGATGTCTGGGATGACTGTCGGAGCCTTTCCTCCTGGACCAAGGCTTCCACAGCCACCTTGCTCACGGGCCTCGATCCAGTTTGCCACGGGGCTCTCGATGACGATGACTCCCTTGCCGCTGATATCGGATTCGTCTGGGATTCCTTTGCCGATGCGGGGTATGAGACGGCGTTTCTCTCGACCAATGCCCATATTTCGAGGCAATGGGGTTTCGCCAGGAATGTGGATCATTACATGCTCTTTCGTGAGTCAAAGCTGAGACGAAAGGTGCATTTCCCGGCTGATTCGCTCCACCTGTCCTTCTTGCATTGGGTGGACAACAGGATTGACAAGGCCAGACCTTTCTTTGCGTATCTCCATGCCACCGATCCTCACATTCCCTACACCCCACGACCGGAATTCCTTGTGAAGCTCTACCCTGAGGGTATCCCTCGAAGAGCGGAAATGACCGGCCCGGAGTTGATGTCCATGATCTGCCCGGGAAGGTATAAAAGCTGGGAAGTACAAAGTGCTTCGGCCCTCTACGATGCCGAGATTGCGGGCTGGGATGCGGATTTCTCTCACCTCTTGGATTCACTCGCTGTCCGCGGCCTGTTGGATCGCACCATCGTGGTGCTCACTAGCGATCACGGGGAGGAATTCGCGGAGCATGGCGGTTTTTCCCACGGGACGACTCTCTACTCCGAGCAATTGGATGTTCCCCTTCTTGCTCGTATTCCCGGACAAGGTGGTGGGAAAAGCAACGTTGTGCTCGATCATAGAGACATCGGTGACTTATTGCGCTGGGTCGCTGAGGGAAACGATGCTTCGGCGTGGCGACCGAAAGAACGGTCACTCAGGATCGCTCATCTCAGTCTGAGGGCCATAGAGATCGCAAGGATCGACGACGGCCAGTTCTCGTTGATATGGAATATCTCTCCGGTCAGGGTGTGCGATGGAGTAGCACCGCAAATGGAGCTTTACGCGTACGGAACCGGGGAGATCGATGATATGACAGATGGCTATCAGGTCTTATGCGGTGCCGGACGCGGGGCCCTTGAAAGTTGGGTTCGGAGGCTTTCTCTCTCCCATATGCAGGCCAGCAGGCTCGATGAGAGGCTCTCGGAGCAGTTGCGTCTCCTCGGGTACCTCACGGACGAGTAGGGTAGCTTCCGGTGCAACCGTGCGTTGACGAATACCCCGACTATGAACCTTCGTTGGTGACATAGCCCAGCAGTTCCAGCATATGCATCGTTTCTTGGTCCAGAGCGGTAGGGAGTTGCCTCCGCTCCAGACGTTTCCTCCACCACCGCATGAGCGCACCACGATAGGCCCTCGCCGTTGTCTTGTGGCGATCTAGGGAAGAGGCGAGCTCCAAGGGATCGTCCACATAGACCTCAAGATCCCTGCCCATTCGATCGCAGCTTGTCATCCTGGTCATGTTCCAAATCACACAGAGGTCTCCTCTCTGGACTCTCGCGCGCTGGTGTTCTCGTCGCGAAAGAAACGCCACGCGGGCATCACGCAGCCGGGGTTCCCATTGGAGCGGGCTCTTGCCGCAGAGCAACCATGAGATCAAGCCAGCCACATCGCGATGATCCATCGGAGTTGCCACTCTTCCGCCCGGAAGCCCGGGGACCCTGGCCAGAAAGGGAACTTCCATTTGCTCTCTATAGAGCGTACGGCCGTGCGAAAACGCACCGTGATCCGCGAACTCCTCTCCATGATCGCTGGTGACGATGATGATGGTAGCATCGAGCAGATGTCTGCGCTCCAACGAATCCAGAAGGAGACAGAATGCTCGATCCCAGCCGGCAATCTCAGCGTCATACAATCCCATCAATGCCTTTGGGTGCCATGGTTCATAATCGCCGTATGGGCAGTTGAAGTCGTTGATCCGCTCCGCCGACACCTCCTCAAGCCGCCTGATACCATCCGGGTAGTATTTCGGAACGAGATCTAGCGGCGGCGTGTAGGGCGCGTGGGGCTCCATGGCATGAAGGTAGGCAAAGAATGGTCGGTGGGTATCGCGCTTCTCATCAAGCCATCGCATGAATGTTGCATGCAAGGAGTCAGCCGTCACGGTGAAACCGTGCCTCCATGGTCTGGCAGGAAGGTAGGCATAATGATCGATGCCTCTGGTAAAGCCCCAGTTCGCGGAAACATGCCCATTGGTAGAGAAGAAAGCAGTCTCGTATCCTTCGTCGTGGAGATCTTCCCAGATCAGGCGGATATCAGGATGGATAGACTCTTCATCGGTGTTTGCCCCATGTGCCACTGGATCGAGGCCTGTCAGCAAGCTCGCGGTGGCGGGTCTCGTCCAGGAGGAAAGGCTTAGGCAGCTGTCCCAAACGGTCCATTCCCCGATCTGAGAGCGAATACCGGGTGTGGTTTCGCGCTCGTATCCATAGATCTGCAGATGGTCACGACGTACCGTATCCACGAGATAGAGAAGCACATTGGGCGCTTGGCTGTTTGAGCCCACCTGCTTCGGCAGGGCGGGAGGACTCTCATCCATTATTCCGGGGGTGAAGGCTCTCATATTGCTGAATTCAACCTCGCGCCACACCAACGTGTCGCTTTGGAGCGGAGATACGAATCGGACCTCGATAAGCCTCTCGTCCTCCCATGCCTCTAGCGAGGCATCGATATCACTCTCATCTCTATGCGTGCCGTGCACCCAGATCACCGATGACTCGCGATCATCGGTGTCAACGGTAATGAAGCCCGGCCCATGACCGCCCTCAGCATATCCCCTGATCCGTGCGCCTTTCTGTGGAACGAGGAATACCGAAATGCTGCAACCAGGACCCATAGAGACACGATTCGCCAGACTGTCCCATATCACGGTCGACAGCGAAACGCGCGCATCAACGGGATCCACCGTAATGCCCGTGACCACAAGAGCCGGCCATATTCGACCATCGGGAATGGTCGGATCCCAACGGAGCCTGAGGGTTCGCCTCCCCTCCTGGGGAGGCGAACCCTCCACGATGAATGATATGGTGCGCTGCCCTGCTGAGAGGGGTTCGGAGTAGACTTTGCGACGATCTTGTCCGAAGACACGGACCTGCCCACCTCCATACGGAATGCGCATGGCGAGAGAGACTCTTCTGGGCGTCCCCGAGATCGTCTTCAAAGCAATCGTACCGTTTCGACGGTGAAGAGCACGACCGGTGTCGCTGCATGCCTGGAATCCCGCAAAAAACGACTGAACTCCTTCTTCGCCAGGGCTTATTTCCCTCTGATCCTCCTCAACCCAGGCCGCTTCCCGCAAATCAGCCAGGAGCAACCTGTCGACCTGGCTATCACATCTGGAGAGGGAAAGAATCAGAATTGCTGACATAGCCTGGAGCAATACTCTGCCGGAAGACAACGTTCTCTTCATACTCATCTTCCCTCGGCAAGGATACCAAGATCCCGGCATGACACCCGGTATCAGGCCATGATGTCCCTGACCACGGTCTCGTACGGTGCGTCACATGCCAATGAGGACGGCGCCTCCCATGCAACCAGTCCTCATCCTCTGGGGGATCCTTTACCGGCTCATGAAAGACACATCATGACAGGCGTTGCCTGCCCAGACTATCGAAGAGGCAAGGCCCCGTCAAGCCGAATGAGCTCGGGAAGTCTGACGGCACGCTCTCAACCCGGTCTGGAATTCAATCCCCTCCTCTTGCGCGACTGAATTCTTCGTGAATGTGGGAGGATATGTGGGATTGATCAATCCGTTCTCCAACTCCTTCAGTGTGGTCGCGAGTGCATGAGGCGTCTGATACATAATTGAGGCCATGTCTGCATGTTCTGCAGGATCAGATATCAGATCACACAGCTTTGTATTCCCTGAAGGCTTTCTCCATAGCTTCCACCTCCCGCATCGAATCGCAGCACCACGGATCTGGCTGAAAACCTGATCTCGCTGGAGTGCCCCATTGAAGGAGGGAAGCGAACTCGTCCTTTGAATCGCACTTGTCGAGTGTATTTTTGAGGGTATTCATATGGTATCCAGAATCGATGGGTGGATGTCGATTCTCTCGATTCTTCCTTCATGCATCCCGCGCTTCGCAATATGCCCTGACCAGGAGAAGATCGGCGGCGATTGACTGTCGTTCAGTATCCCGTCCATGAGGATGCCATGCTTGGGTGATCTTGTGCTATTTGCGTCGATCACCACGATCTGTGCCTCGATCTGCCAATTCCACCACTATCTGAGCTTGCAGAGGTGAAGGGTGAGTCCTGCTACAATGATCTGCCACCGAATGCGCTCTGGGCCTCACATACGAGGGGTCCAGTCGAATCTCGAAGAGGGATCTGTCTCTACGCTAGAATCACTCCTGCCACTTGGCCAATCCATCCACGCTTGACTGTCTCTCATCAACTTAGTATGATGGTTAGAGGTATCACATAGAGAGCATCCCGAACACGGTGAAGTTGCACTCACAAAGCAATGTATCATTGGCCTTTGTTGGTGGGGCCGGATTCAGAGAGCCAGTGGCGTTGGCGATCTGCAGGCGTGGGGCATAGGGCAAGATACTCCATCGAGTGAGTCGGGGGAGAGGTTTGACTTGAGATCTTGTCGAGTCAGTACAGAGATTCGTTCCGCACTGATCGCCTATGGCTTGGCGGCTGTGCTTTCGGCTGCTATCGTGACGTGGCGTCTCGAGCTTTGGGATGTAGGGCTTTCGATCCCCTTTAGGTATGGAGGGGATGCTATCACCGGCCTAGTGTACACAAAGGCAATGCTTGATAATGGATGGTACACACATAACTCATACATAGGAATGCCGACTGGCTGGGTCCTCTATGACTACCCAGGTCTCCACACAATAGACTTCATCATTATGAAGATTCTGTCCGTGTTTCTTGGGAACTATGCCCTGCTAGTAAATTCGTATTACTTGCTCACATTCCCTCTTGTTGCCATTTCTGCTGTCTTCGCACTACGACAGATTCGACTCTCCTATTCGTCGGCAGTTGTGGCGGCTGTTCTTTATAGTCTGATTCCCTATCACTTCATGAGGGGTGAAGGGCACTTATTCCTTAGCGCCTATTACATAATTCCGATGGCCGTGATGCTTGCCATGCAGGTGGGAAATGATAGCGAAGTCTGGCGATCTCTTGGGGCATTGAGGTCTTTGTTTAACGTGAATCGCTTCCGTCTCCTATGTTCTGTTCTCGCATGCGCCTTGATCGCATTAGCAGATATCTACTTTATCTTTTTCAGCATCTACACCCTCATGGTGTCCGGTCTATCGGCTACACTGAGCAAGAGAAGGAAGGCGCCTTTCGTCTCCGCATGCGGACTTATCGTCGTCATCCTCCTTGTGTCTACTGCGAATCATCTACCTGTTTTCGCCCATAGCCGAGCACACGGCTCGAATCCTTCTGCCGTGCAGCGAGGTCCGCGGGAGGCGCTAAGACTGGGCTTGGAGATCAATGGCCTTGTGATCCCAATGGGTTGCCAGGGGATTCCTACCATTGATCAGGTGTTGAGCGACCACCGTGTTGCCCATCGAGGCCGGAGGTTGAACCCGGGTAACTACCTCGGTCTGGTGGGAGTCATAGGCTTGCTGATCCTTTTTGTCGAGATACTCAAGATGGGGTCTTTGCGACGGTCTGACTCACGACTTCGCCAGCTCTCTATAATGAACATATGGCTGTTGTTACTAGCTACGGTAGGTAATCTTGGGTATCTGTTTGCTCTCTTGGTCACACCAAAGATTAGAGCCTACGATAGGATCACTGTTGTTATCGCCTTCTTGGCAATTGCGGCCTTTTTTATAGTATTGGATTCGTTGGGCAAGAGGCTTTCAAGAGGCAAAGCTGGGCGAGCAGCTTTTTTCCTCATATTGGGGGCATTTCTTGTTACTGGCATATTTGATCAGACTGCGGAAGGCTATATGCGGGGAGTTTCGAACGTTCTTGAATACGAGACGACAAAGCAGCAATATAAGGCTGATGCCGCCTTCATACGCGGGATAGAAAGCCGGGTACCCAAGAATTCAATGGTTTTTCAGTTGCCCCACCATCCCTGGCCAGAGACCAAGCGACACAAGATGGGTTCATATGATCATCTCATGGCATATCTTCACTCGAAGTCACTCAGATGGAGCTTCGGTGCTATGAGGGATCGCCCGGGAGACCTTTGGCTGAGAAAAACGTCAACAAAGAAGGTCAACAAGATGGTGGAAAGCTTGTGTCTAATGGGGTTTGCAGGCGTGTACATCGATCGATATGGGTACGCTGATTCTGGAGAGAAGATTGTCGCGCGACTCCGAGGATTGCTGCACCAAGAACCCCTTGAAAGCGAGGGTGGAAGGCTTGTTTTCTTTCAGATATCGGAGTACTCCAATGTGATCCGGAATCAGTATGGTCTGGATGAATGGGAAAGGAAACGAGCCAAGGAGCATCTGCAGCTGTCCTGGCGTCGCGGCTTCTACGGGATGGAGAAGATGGCGACGAACAGCTGGCGTTGGTGTCAACCGTGCGGTGAACTATGGATACACAATCTCTCCGACCGAACCATCGAATGTACCCTCGTGATGAGCCTTGGATCTCCCCAGTCCCACTCTTCGCAATTGGTGATTGACAGCAAGCTCTTTCGCGACTCGGTTGAGCTTTCAAGAGAACCCCAATTGCTCGAAAACGATATGGTTGTTCCTCCTGGGGACCATGTCATCACTTTCAAGAGCGATGCTCCTAACGCGGCAAGGAAGGGCGCAAAGAGGTTCTGCGCATTCCAGGTGATCGAGCCCGGTCTCTCCGGAGTGCACTGGTGTACCAGGGAGAAGAACCGCACGGAAGCTCAAAGAATAAACGGTGCCTGATTCAAGCGCTGTCGTTGCTCAGACAGGCCTAAGCTGGTCTGTGAGTTGCGCACCTCTTGAGGGTACTATGGCACAGTATCGTATACATTGGCGTTTTGCACCAGTGCAACAGCCATTCTCTTTGCGAGTTTCGTGAGGAAACCTTCAACTTCGATGAAGGCCATGTTTTGGGGTGCCAGTGCACATGGGCGGGTGGTGCTCGATATAAGCAGTATCTGATATCGCCATATTCGCAGAAGGCTCCGCAAAGAGAGGCCAGTGCCAATGAGAATGGAGGTGCAAGATGATTCCGCGTCCAGTGTGTAGGCGTGGATTTCTTGGTTTCGCGGTGTGGCTCATCGCTGGCAGCTTGATCCCTCTCTTGGGTATTGCGATCAAAGGGATTCCACTTATTCTAACGGTGGCAGGCGTAGGTTGCTTTCTTTCCGGTCTTGTCGTCTTCTTTCGCCATCCATTTCATAGCCCAACACGCCGATCGATCCCAAATATCGCATTGGGGCTTTGGCTCGCTGTCATTTGCGGTGGTGTTGCATGGCTAGTTTTCCTTCGCGATCCCTTCCCTTCTCTTGAGCCGCTTCCGCGACCTTCAGATCGCACAATGGCCCGCGTTCCACTGACGATAAGAATGTCACACAAGCAGGTGACCCTGAACCGGCAAACTCGTACCGTTCATTCTCCGCTGGGCGTGCCGCTCAGAGTAGAAGTGCCACCGGGCTGCAATCGTTTACTACTAGGCTATGCGTTGAGACACAACGATGCTCAGATTGTATCCATTGTTGTACGACGGACGGATGGGGCCATCAATCAGGAGGTGTTCAGGATTCGAGTGCATCCAACGCCGGGCTTGCCTGAGTGGCAGGACGCGTTTGTTGAACTGCCAGAAGGCACACGCCAGGTGGAAATCGTGACCGAGCCGCAGGAAGCCAAAGATCTGCTGCTCGCACGTCCAGCTCTATTGCGTGGCCGGAAAGACGCAGAGCCTCGCAACATAATACTGATCTCAATCGACACCCTGCGTGCGGACTATTTGACAGCTCATGGGTATGACGCATATCCAACGAGTCCCAACATGGATGCTATTGCAGATAAGGGAACGCGATTTGAGTGGGCGATTGCCCCAAGTCCATGGACCGTGCCGAGCCACATGACGATGATGACCGGCAAAGACCCCGATGCTCTGGGCATGGACAAGCACATCGACAAGACTCCACGCCTCTCCGCATACCACGCCACTCTGGCGGAATTGTTTTCCGAGGCCGGCTTCCTTAGCATTGCGTTCACAGGCACGGCGGCGATGGCCGGTCGACACGGCTTTGCAGATGGATTCTATTTGTACCAAGAAGCATATAATCGCAGTCACAACAGCCTGCAAGCGGACCTGGAAACCAATGTCTACTTGGCTCTGCAATGGCTGAGAAGAAACCCTCACCAGCCGATTTTCCTTTTCTTCCATACGTTTGAGGTGCACTTCCCTTATAATCATGCTCGCTTTCTTACCATGAATCTGCGTTCCAAGAGTGCTGAAGAACGCAGAGCCGCCTACGCTTCTGGCATTGCCTACACGGATGAGCACCTCGTCCGATTCATCCAGGAGCTTGAGAACCTGAGTCTTCTGGAGAACTCTCTGTTGGTTATCACAAGTGATCACGGGGAAGGCCTTCTCGATCATCCGCCGTTGCTGCAACATGGGTGGACGCTGTATGACGAGATTCTCCATGTGCCGCTTATCCTTGTGGGACCGGACATCCCAGCAGGGAAAACCATCCCGCACCAAGTACCACTAGTTGATCTTTTTGCTACGCTGCTTGACTATTTCGGCCTGCCCATCCCCGAGGATGTTCCGTCGAGGAGTCTCAGATCCTTGATTGAAGGCAGCGACACTGCTCCCCGACCTGCATACTCGTGCTGTATGGCCCGCAAGGGTCAGCAATATGGCTTGCGAATCAATGGGTACAAGTATGTTCTTGAATCCGAGGAGGGAGCCGATCCACCGTTTGTGGAAAAGCTTTTCGATCTCCGAAGTGACCCCGCCGAAAGGAAAAATCTCGCGGGGATTCTTCGAGCCAAGACATCACGTCTGCATGCATTGCTGATCCAACAGATGGATCGGAACCGTGCCGATGCAGGCGAGATCGAAGAATCCTCCATATCCGAGGACTATCGCAAGCAGCTCATAGCTCTTGGCTATATGGAATGAGTAGACCGTCTCAACCTGGGTCAAACGCTCAAGAGAATGAACATCCTTGATCCCTGGGATCCAAGGAGTTGATCTTTATTTCGAATCGAATCCCTGACCGAACTGCGGTCATAACCAAGACGTTGGAATGAATGATCCTCAAGAAGCATGGTATCAGCTCTCCTGAAACCCAATTGCCTGGGAGAATTCATGTCGTGTTGAGATTCCAGCGCGAATTGAGGATGAGAAAAAGCATAGGCCATTGGCAAAATCGTGGAGAAGCCCCGCTGGAAAGAGAGACGGAGGGAAGAAGATGAAAATGCGACGGAGACAGTACTCAGGTGAAGCTCCAATTACACAGTTCAGGGTCAGAACCGACCCTGAACTGTGTAATTGGAGCTATAGCAGAACTAGAGCTTGGATCGCGTCGCCTGTGGCCCTGGCATTCGGATAGCTGAGGTTCGTGTGAGAAAGAAGATGAGTGTGCTTGGATCAGGAGACGAAGAAATACGATCATGCTTGGTCGTTGCCGTACTCTCCTTCGCAGTAGTTGCCTTGTCAATGGGGTGTTCCAAGAGCGAGGCCAAGGGGGTGAGCGGATCTCATCCGCGATTTGCCTACACTATGCCTTGAGATCCAAGGAAGGGATCTTTGTCGCGCTTTCTCTCTCCTGAGTTCCTTCGGGCTACGGCGAGTTTGATTGCGATTCACGCGAACGCAATCCATAGCGGCCAACGCATCGCAGGCAATCCCGCAAAGATGCCAGCACGTTCTTCAGGCTGGCTCCGGTTTCCTTGCCTCCCCAACGGGTTCGAAATGCCGCCGGGACATAGGCGATGCGATATCCTGAACGACGAGCCCAAATGATTCTTTCGGCTTCAGCGAAAGGACTGCGAGAAATCGGATCGAATGTATAGATTTCCTTCAAGGCAAGTTTGGCACTTCCCGCATCCATGGTATCAACGCCGAATAGGATCCGCGGCAGCAGGTTGAAGAAATGCGATACGATTCGTCGTCTGGCGTCGTAGACTTCCGATCGATTCTGTCGAACCCAAATAGCCATATCTGCTTTCGAATCAACAACTGCACGAAGCAAGAGGACCAGATTCTCTGCTGGCCACTGACCGTCGGAGGCTGTTAGATATATGTGTGTCCCTCGCGCTGCTCGAGTAGCACTGGCCATCGATTCATGGATGCCCCTATTCTCGGCATGACGAAGCGTCCTCAGGAGAGGTATTCGAGCCTCGAGTTGCCTCAAGATCTGTGGAGTATGATCTGTACTGGCATCGTCTACGCAAACGATCTCCCAGCGTGCAACCATTCCAGCCAGCGACTCTAACACATGGAGATGATCGAGGACTACCTTCTCGATATTGAGCTCCTCGTTATAGACAGGCATTGCAACGGAGAGAAAAATGAGCTTGTGAGCGCCTATCGTCCTGTTTGGGAGTGGGTTGCACATGCTGCTATCTCGATTGAACTATCCCTGCCCCGACCCTGGAAAAGAGACCGGTACGCGCTTTGGAGATTCCTTCTTGGGCCATTCTCATCCTGGATCCTTGCCTCCAGCTACCGCGTCGTCGTCAACGCTTCGGAGAACTCGGGCGGGATTGCCAGCGATGATCTTGTAAGGAGAAATGTTCTTGGTAGCGCCCAAGATAGCCCCCTCAGCCTCAGTCTGAAGTCACGGGATATCCGCCCATTGTGTCCATTGGCCTTGCCATACCGCGCATGCTACGCGTCCCGAGTGGTTGAACTTGCTTCTCGATCAGACCTCCTCGGTTGATAAAGCTGTTCGAACGCTGCGGGCAACTTCCTTGATCTGACTCTCTTGAAGCTCGGCAAACATCGGAAGCGAAAGCTCTGATGCAGCGGCCTGCTCGGAGACGGGGAAATCACCAGCACGATAGCCAAGATCCAGGTGGGCTGGCTGAAGATGGACGGGAATAGGGTAGTGAATGCCACACTGAATCCCGTCCTCCCGCAGCGCCCTCACCACCGCGTCCCGCCGTCTAAGACGAATAGCATAGATGTGGTATGCGTGCCGGCCATAGGGCATCGACAGAGGTGTCTGGATGTTATTGTCTACCAACAGTTTGCTGTACAGATCGGCATGTGAACGACGTGCTTCTGTCCACTCTTTGAGGTATCTCAACTTGACACGAAGAATAGCTCCCTGCAGCCCCTCCATGCGATAGTTGTATCCCTTGAGCAGGTGCCGACCCTTGCTTTCCTGGCCCCAATCTCTGAGCATTCGGATCTTGCTTTCGAAGTCGCGGTTGTCAGTAACGACCATACCGCCTTCACCATAGGCCCCAAGGTTCTTCCCAGGGTAGAAGCTAAAGCAACCCATTTCTCCCAGGCTTCCGACTCGTCGCCCCCTATACTCGGCTCCGTGAGCCTGGGCGGCATCCTCGATAACAATGAGATTGTGGCGAGCGGCGATATCCAAGATTGGATCCATATCCGCAGGATGCCCATAAAGATGAACGGGGAGGACGACCTTTGTCCTCTCGGTGATGGCTTCCTCTATTCTGCCAACATCCATGGTCAACGTACGCGGTTCCACATCCACAAATACTGGCTTGGCTCCTGTGTAGCAGATAGCTGCCACCGTGGCTATGAATGTGAAGGGTACGGTGATAACTTCATCTCCAGGGCCAACCCCTGCTGCCAGAAGCGCCAAGTGAAGCGCACTTGTGCCTGAATTCACTCCTATCCCATTGCCAGCATGGCAGTAAGCCGTAAACTCCTTCTCAAAGGCGGCTACTTCTGCACCCAAAGCAAACTGGCTGCTCTCCAGAACGCGCTCTATAGCTGCGTCGATTTCCTCCTTGATGCCGTGATATTGTGTCTTTAGATCGATGAATGGAATCATGCCGAGCCCCCCCCCGCTGAAAGCTCCACGGGATGCCCGCGTTTATTCATAGACTGGCTTGCCGCCTCAAGAACTCGTACAACGCGTAATCCGGCTGATCCGTCGGTCAACGGACGCTGTCCATTCTCCACGCATTCCAGAAAATGGGATGCCTCAGTGCGCAGTGCCTCAGTCCTGTCAAACTGTGGTGCCCACATGTCTCCTGTTCGATAGCCTATTAGTAGATTGTAGATGCTTTCGGGGCTATCCCGCTTGACAGTGATTCCTTTATCGTAGATCTTCATTTTCTCGCTGGGTTCTAGGTCATCATATACGATCATCTTTTCTGATCCACCGATCAATGTTTGGCGGATCTTCACGGGTGCCAGCCAGTTCACATGGATGTGGGCTATTAGATTGTTGTCGAAGAAAAGCGTGAGGTAGGCAATATTCTCCGGTTCTCCAGAGACATGACTCACTCCTGTCGCACTGACGGCGCAGGGCTCCGAAGAAAGCACGTAATCCATGATGGAAATATCATGGACAGCCAGATCCCAAATGACGCTTATATCATGCTGGAAGAGCCCAAGGTTAACACGGACAGAATCGTAGTAACGGATTTCTCCTAATCCGTTGCTAGCCACTATCTCCCGGATCTTGCGAACAACACCTGTGTACACGAACGTGTGATCCACCATGAGGACCAGTTTTCTCCGGTCTGCTTCCGCCATGAGTCGGATCACTTCCTCTGAAGTACTGGCGAGAGGCTTCTCAACGAGAATATGTTTGCCTGCCTCCAACGCTTGCATTGCCAGATCGAAATGAGTTGAAACCGGAGTAGCAATGGCAACAGCGTCGACCTCTCGGTCAGAAAAGATCAAAGTAGGATCGCGTTCGGTTTTCACACTAGGGTATCTCTTCTTGGCAAGTTGGAGGCGTTCACAACGCCTATCTGCCACAGCCACAACTCTTGACCCTTCAGCTTCGGCAAAATTGCGGACCAGATTGGGTCCCCAATAGCCGTAACCAATGATGCCGATCCCTATCATGCGCCCTCCTTCCTGTCCCGGACATCGCCCACTGCCTTTGCCGGGACCCCCACGACAATAGCCTGATCAGGCACGTCACGCGTGACAACAGCGCCAGCACCCACAAGCGCATTCTCCCCAATGGTGATGCCGCACATCACAACTGCTCCGCTTCCTATGGAGGCTCCTCGCTTCACCAGTGTTGGAATCACCTCCCAGTCTTCCTCGGTCTGAAGTCCACCACCAGCTGTTGCACGAGGATATCGATCGTTTATGAACATTACATTGTGCCCAACAAAGACTTCATCTTCAATCGTCACGCCTTCGCAAATGAAGGTATGAGTAGAGATCTTGCAGAATTTGCCTACACTGACGTTTTTCTGTATCTCCACGAAAGCGCCGATCCTGGTTCCATTGCCAACAACGCATCCGTAAAGGTTTACCAAGTCTGGGTGATATATCTGCACACCCTCTCCAAGTATCACGTCAGAAGCAACGGGCATTTGGAATCCCTCCCTTTGTCATGATCAGCCGTGGCAATCGTCAGCCCCAAGATTGAGAACTCAATCATCTTATGAGTCTGTTTCGGGTCGGTCTCCTTTGTGGGCATCATCTGCCACGCCGGCAACACCCCGGAGGCCGCAATCTACGGCACGTATCTCTGCGCGTTTCTTGGATAGTCACCTTGAGAATTGGGTCTGGCTGTCAAATCTACCAGCCCCAGAACAACACAAAACTCAACAGAAGCGAGACCCAGAGAATACATAGCCATGCTTCTCCATAAGGAAGAGCGCCCTCTTTGCAATGATGCAGAGGGTCGATGCCGGGTCTTGCAGAACTGAAAACGAACCATCGTTGCCCGAAACTATCACGATCCTCGACAATGGCAAGAGGAAATCTGATATGGTGTTGCCCGGTTCGAGTCGCATCCGCTCTCGGCTCCAGAGCACATATCACACGCATGCGTCTGTCCCGCATTTCTCACCAGGAGTCTACTGTATCAGCCCATCTGACCCTGTCTGCTTTGCTGAACGCCGTCGGACTCCTGACGAGAACGTGATCCTCTCTATCCCCGCTTCCGGCGTCGGATCGATTGGGGGCCCAGGCGTTTGGTCTCGACCTCGGCTTCTTTCTCCATCTTGTGGAGTTCCTCTGGGAAGATGACCTCGCTCTGAGTCGAGAATACGGCGATATAATCGAAAGCCACTGCCTTCATCCTCTGTGGTGTTCCAGTCGGGCTGAAGAATGGACGACCCCTATGGGGAGAGTATTGTGTCATCGCACTAGCCGTCTTCAATAGGTTGGAAACTTAACAAACGAGTCAAGTTTTGCAACGACGTTTGTGGGTTAGCTGCGAGGTGATGCTGGAAGGAGAACGGAACGACTCAGGGTTTCATCCAGTATCCAGTGACCAGCAAGCAGTATCGCTGCGCCTCAATCAATGCGCCACGGCATCATCGCTCGTCGGTTTGAGGCGCAGCTTCGCTTGGTTTTTTTGCAATGAGGAACAGTTCGTCTCCCAGTTCCTTATTGAAGAGGGCGCCAATCCAAGCAACGCAATGAATGATCAAGCTCGTTGGCCTCATCCCGAGCCTCGGTTTGGCTTGCCAATGGAAATGGCCTGTCTTTCGTATCTCGGACGAGGCAAATACAGTTGAAACATAATTCCGCGTAGATACCCATAGGCTGACGACCTCGAGGCCCGTTGTCTCCACCGCATTGACCAGACTCCTTTTGTTGAAAACGAACAGATGCCTGGGAGGATCAAGATGGAAGTAGGCAGCGCCGAACTTTCTATGGTTCAAGCTGCTGGAGTTGGGTGTTGAAAGGACCACTTGTCCCCCGGGTTTCAATACCCTGGCGACTTCATGCAGCAACGAAATAGGCTCAGCGACGTGCTCCAAGACATGGCTCACTATGACTCGGTCGAAGTGCCCATCTGGATAGTCGGCATCGGCCAGTTCGGACTGCTTGACCGACAGACCAAGTCGAGAGCGAACATCCTCAACCGCCTTTCTATCGACTTCGATGCCTTCCACATCCCACCCCAGACTCGAGAGCGTCGCCAACCTTGATCCGTTGCCAAACCCGATCTCTAAGAGTTTCCCTATTCCGGATGCCGGAAGATGCATGACGGATGCTTCTATTTGCTGC
>JAUXFG010000153.1 GCA_030620115.1 Candidatus Fermentibacterota bacterium | reverse complement strand
CTTCCGCACACTACCACTGTCATTCTGAGCGACTCCAAGAAGCGAAGCATCTCTCCTTCCTCCCTGCTCCATCATCTCAACGCTGAACGCTGAACGCTCCCCTGCTCCCCATCCCCCCATCCCTCCATTCCCCCATCCCTCCATCAACCCATCAACCCATCAACCCATCAACCCATCAACCCATTCCCACATTCTAGATTGCAAATCCCAGATTCCTCCCCATACATTCCACCGCAATTATCTCACCAGGATACGTCACTGGAAAGGAGAACAGCATGTTCATAGGGAGAATCGCCGACGAGACGTTATTGCCGGTTGAGTATGAGGGAAGCAAGGATGCTCACATCGCGGTATTACTTGATGAGAAGAAACGGGCTCCACGATTTGCCATGAGACTATTCAGCGTGAAACCGGGTGGCCATACACCCCGCCACAGCCACTGGTGGGAGCATGAGATCTTCGTGCTCGAAGGCTCTGGAGAACTCTGGATCAATGGCGAATGGTATCCCCTTGCCAAGGGCTCTTATGGACTAGTGGAGCCGGATGAAGAGCATCAGTTCGCCGCCTCCCCGGACGAAGAGATGAGATTCCTCTGTCTCGTCCCACACCAGACCTGATCTAAAATCTGGCCATCCGGCCTTCTCCCCCTTTTGCAAAGCTGACAGCCGGACACACTTCACACCGGGGGCAATTTGAAACGAAACCTAACGCTTTGATGTTATGGAAATGAGCTGACATTGTGCCCCGAAGGGGCTTGACATACCAGCCCAGGGCAAGCCCGATAGGGCGTAACCCGGGGGCGCAGAAACAAAATGCCCTCAGCCCTGACAGGGCGAGACATAGAAAGGACAAGCTGATCGCCGACAGCCTATTCCCGCGGAAATTGCCCGACCCTCACCACCAGAAACGTGAGATCATCCATTTGGCGGCGGCCGGCTCCGGTATGAGCTCGGACACGCTGGAATATGCCGCGGAGAATCTCTTCGGCATTGCTCTTCGAGAGATCATGCAAGGCTTCCGCAAGTCCGTCCTTGCCGAACTCCTCCTCAGCCTCATTCATGGCCTCAGTAATCCCGTCCGAGTAAAGCGCCAACGTGTCGCCGGGCTGCAGCTCCTGCCGAACAAGCGGATATGTGTTGTCAGGGAAAACCCCCAATACTATCCCGCCCGACTCCAGCTCCACGGTGGTATTCCCCCTCAGGATCAAGGGATGATCATGCCCTGCGTTTACATACTCTATGATTCCTTTTGAGGTGTCCACCACTGCAATGAAGAATGTGATGAACATTTCGGGCGTTGATGATCGATACACCATCCGGTTCAGCCTATCCGTGATACGGTCCAGCGGCAACTTCTGGCTGAGAAGCACATGGAGCGCCGCTTGGAGGTTGCTCATCAGCATAGCGGCAGCCACACCCTTGCCCGATACGTCCGCCACCACGAGCACAAGCCGCTTCGGCTCCATTATCAGGGCGTCATAGTAGTCACCACCGACTTCCAAGGCAGGCACACTCGCCGCGGCAATATCAAATCCCTCCACCTGTGGGAGCTCACCCGGAAACAGATTGACTTGGATCTGTCGTGCGATCTGGATCTCCCGATCGAGTCGTTCTTTCTCGGCGACCTTCTCTATCATCAGCTTGAGATCCGCCGCCATGTCATTGAAGCCGGCAGCCAGCTTTCCCAACTCATCCCTACTCTCCAATTCGATTCTCGCATCGAGGTCTCCTCGCCCCAATTGCTCTGCCCCGCGCCTCAAGGCCCCAACTGCGCTGGTGATTGAGCTATTGAGAGAGAAGCCCAAGAAGGTCGAAATCATCACCGCCACCAGGATAAGGCCGGCCAAAACAGCCACCACCACTACCGCCACGATATTCATTCCGCGGGTTGAGTACAGTGACGAGGCGAGATCGGCAATGCTGGTCCGAACCACGATGATGCCTCTCACATTGCGGCGCGTACCGCTCATTGCCGCGCTGTCCCTCAGCTCACAGATGCCATGGTGCAGAGGGAGGTAGAGAAGACCTTTCCCCGTATGCTCTGAGACAGTCGAAATCTGATCAGCCTGCCAGTAATGATCCATGGCGCTCGTTGTGTCATCATCGCTTCCCAGGGGCATCTCTTCCTGGCCGGCCCCGCGCACGGTGATTGTCATGGTCTGCGTGGGGTGCACCATGAGACCCGAGCCGATGATCTTCTTGTACCGCTCCAGAACGGGACGGTTGAATACCCTCAGAAGCACGCGCATGAAGTACTGGTCGCCCACCACAGGTTGTGCCGCAATGAATGCCGCCCTGCCCCCACCTATGGGCAAAACCCCTGAAACCAGGCTCTTCTCTCTCGACCACTTATGGAAGGGAAGAAGGCTGTCAGGGAGCTCCCAACGGGATCGCTGCCCCACTTTTATCCATAACTCGGCTCCCCCAGACCATGAAGAATCCACCCCCCCTGCCGCTTCAGTGAGCGCCGGGCCCCACCGCACCATTCCGTCTTCTTGAGCAAGCAGCGAGTCGATTCTGCCATCAAGCCCAAGCCCTGGATCAGACGGAAGTCGTAGGTACAGCCCCTCCCCAATACTGTCAGGATCCGCAAAGGAACGTCTGTCCTGGAGAGCAACTTCCATGGCCCTCAGATCGTTCCGGACCAGGTTACGAGTTGCCTGGGCCTTGAGAGAACCGATCCCTACGAATATGACCACGGCCATGAGTGCGACTGCAAGCAGAGCGGGAACGATGGTGCTGAAGAAGTAGGTGAGCCCAAGCCGCACACGTATCGAGAACCCAAGCACCAGGTGCCTCATCCCACGGCCGATCACGCGCAAAGGAAATGAGATCCAATACACGACGAGGAATGTCCGCAAAGCACCATATACGCCGCTCAGCGCAAGTGCGTTCGCTACTACCAAGTCTATGTCGCCACTCTCCCCGGTGCCATGGGCGGAGAAAAGCATTCCTAACGGGCCAAGCACAAAAAGAAGCAGCCATTTCCACCTCCGCCCCCGACCCAGCGAGCCCATCCACTCCCACGAGATCCCCCAGAGGACAAGCCAAAGCGAAACCACCAGCGCATAGTTCATGTCTGCATCAAGGATACCCAGGAGCAGCAGCAGCCCTCCAGGAATGAGAGCCCGCCGGCCTCTTCCTCTCTGGTTCCATCTACACAGCCGATAGATCGCCACAATCGACCATGCCAATCCCAGAGAGGTAAGCAGAGAAAGCACCATGCCGAGCGGATGGGACCACATGGCGCCGGCTTCCTGATCCGCAACCAACAGCAGGGCAGATATGACTCGAGTCAGCAGGAATACCGGGAGCCCGATCAGCAGCCGCCAAAACCCGCATGAGACGGAACACGGCCTTAGCATCCGGAAGACGAGACAGGTTACCGCGATAAGGACAAGAAAATCAAAACGCTGTGCAGGCGGGGCAAGAATCAGCAGGATGCAGAACACCAACACCCCTATGACACGACCAATTAGACGTCTCTTCATAACCTACCTCATTCGCATCTCTCTTGAGTAGTCTCTCTGTTGACGGGAGAGATCCGTGACACTGGCGTCTACGATGCTCCCCTCTAGCCTGGAATCTCTCGCAGCGCGTTTTCCAAGGCCACCCGCGCTTCAGTGGCCTCATCACGGTACTTCACAATCAGGCCGCAGAGGAGGCCCAATTCCTCTTGGGCGGCAAACTCCCCGCTGGCCCGCCGCGTTCCCGGAACCACCACCGCGCCCTCGGGGATCTCCAATGGCGATTCCATTCGCGGGCGAAGGATACGGTGGTTGACCAGGTCATACACAGGTGTGCTGGCAGTCAGGATCAGCCCGGCCCCCAACACGGCTCCTTCTCGTACGAGAACACCCTCGTACACTCCACAGCCACCACCCACCAGTACGTCGTCTTCAATCACCACGGGTCGGGCGCCTATGGGCTCCAGAACGCCACCGATCTGGCACGCGGCGCTCAGGTGCACGCGTTTCCCGACTTGGGCGCACGATCCAACCAATGCGTGACTGTCCACCATGGTTCCTTCATCAACGTATGAGCCAACATTGATGTAGGCGGGAGGCATGATGGTCACATTGCGCGCAACAAATGCCCCCCTACGGATTGCGGAACCCCCGGGCACGAGTCGTATCCTGTCCTTCGGCTGAACGATACGCGGCGGCAGCAATACACGATCATGGAAGGAGGCGAAATCCGTACCTCCCATGGGCTCGGTGGCTCCCTGCCGAAATGCAAGCAGAATCCCCGATTTCACCCACGAATTGACGGTCCAGTTACCCTCGTCGTCACGGCTGGCGGCCCTCACCACTCCCCGCTCCAAAGCGGAGAACAGCTCTTCAACCACCTCCTCCAGGGCAGCAGGATCGGGATCACTGGCTGGATCAGAAAGCGCCTCAATCCGGGCCTTCAGTGATCCACCGCTCACGTCTGCTCCTGTGGATCCAGCAGCCCAAGCGTGTACAGCATACGCTGCATGGCATTCCGCGTTTTCTGCGATGGGGGAACCAACGGGAGACGATAGGTCTCATTGATCAATCCCAGAAGCGCCACCGCAGCCTTGACCGGGATGGGATTCGTCTCGATGAAGTTCGCTTGCATCAGGGGAAAGAGTTTGTAGTGGATCTCACGCGCTTTCTCCCAGTCACCCTCCAATGCCGACCGCACCAGTGAATGCATCATGGAAGGCGCCTCATTGGCCACCACGGAGATCACGCCCTTTGCGCCAAGGGCCAGCATGGGGAGCGTCAGTGCATCATCGCCCGAAAGCACAGCAAGGTGGTCGGTCCCTCGAATGATCTCCATGACCTGCGTCAGATCTCCGCTGGCCTCCTTCACTGCCACGATCTGATCCAACTCACTGAGTTTCAGGATTGTCTCGGGCAGTATGTTGCATGAGGTGCGCCCAGGTACATTGTACACCACCACCGGAACCCCGCCATCTTCGGCAACCGCCCTGAAGTGCTCGTACAAACCCTGCTGCGTCGGCTTGTTATAGTATGGCGCCACGCTCAAGATCGCGTCAACACCCAAAGACGCCATGGCCTTGGCCTTCTGCACCGCCACCATCGTAGAGTTGCTCCCCGCGCCCGCCACCACCGGTACTCGCCCATCAACCTCCTCAAGCACGATGGATACCAACCGTTTGGTTTCCTCATCTGAGATGGTCACCCCTTCCCCCGTAGTCCCGCATGGCACGATCCCATCGGTACCATTGGAAAGCTGGAACTGAATAAGCCCTCTCAACGCCTGTTCATCAAGGCCCCCATCAGACCGGAATGGAGAAACCAATGCCACCATCGACCCGGATAGCTTAACCATGTGCTTTATCCTCCAGTATTGATTTCATGACATGCGGGAAGTCGAAGATTCCCTGAGCTTTTTCAATCCACCGCGCGGCCAGAAGTGCACCATGGACAAAGCCCGCCCTCGTGCGGGCCGTGTGCCTGATTTCAATGGTGTCGAAGGGACCATCGAAGAATACCGTATGCATACCGGGAAAATGCCCGACTCGTGTGGATGAGACATGGAGTGAGTCTTGGCCTATCCCAGGATCAAGCTCCGTCTGGACCAACGTCTTTGTGGGAAGGAGTTTCACCAGATCCTGCCCCAGTGCCAACGCCGTGCCGCTCGGGTGATCGACCTTTGCGCGATGGTGGATCTCATGCAGCGCGACATCATAGATATCCGGGAAGACGGCAAACAACCTCGCCGCCTCTGTCGCCACCTCCCTGAAGAGATAAGCGCCAATGGAGAAATTGCTGCCGTGAACCAGCGCTCCACCGGTTCGGCGAGCCACGGCATCCACTTCGTTGAGATGATCATACCATCCGGTGGTTCCAGACACCACCTTGCCGCCCAAGGAGAGAATCGCCGTCACGTTCGCCGCCGCCGCATCCGGTGTGGTGAACTCGATACATACGTCTGCTTCCCGGATCCGCCCAGGCGTGAGCCCAACACCTTCTCGATTGTCAGCCAAGTCCAGTTTCCAGACAACACGATTGCCCTGCTCCAGGGCAACACGTTCGATCTCCTTGCCCATCTTTCCGTAGCCTACAATTCCAATCTTCATGCCATCTTCCTCCCTCAAGATGTCTCCACAAGCTCGTGCATGATCCTGGCGGCAGATGAGACCTCCTGTGCTCCCACCAGCCCCATCCATGTTGCGCAGTGGCCATCGCTGAAACGGATTTTACATCCAGCCACTGCCAATCTGGCTTCTATCTCTTCTGATTCTTCTGCCGTCACCGGCGGCTCACCAAAGATCGAGATGAGGTGATACTGCCCTTCGGAGAGTGGCTTCAGAGCCGTACCCTGTTGAAGGCCCACCTGCGCGCGTCGTACCGCCACCGCATGGATCTTCCCCGGCTCCCAGGTCAGCTCAGGCCCAATCCATGTCCCGCCCTCCGTGCTCCCGTATTCCATGATTCGTATGGGTATGCCCGCTCGCGCTACCGGCTCCACTGTCCGAGGATGCACAACATTGGCGCCTCCCTTGAAAAGACGGGCCGCTTGGGAGTAGGAGAGCTCGGGCAACACACGCGCATTGGGGACAAGAATCGGATCACTGGTGAGCACACCAGGGACACCCTTGTACAGTATCAGCTCCTCGGCGTCGAGAACTGCGGCAAGGAGCGCCGCCGTATAGTCGGAACCCTCACGCCCGAGAGTAGTGGGTATGCCGGTTTCAGTGGCTCCTACATAGCCTTCCACCACGGGCAAAAGGCCATGGCCGATCTTGGGCGGGATCTCGCGCAAGACACTCCTCTTGAGAGCATGATGAACAGGCCTGGCCGCCCCAAATCTCTCGTCCGTAATGATGACGCGGGATGCCGCCACGCCCCTGGTCTGAATGCCTGACACAGTCAGGTATGCCACAATCATCGCAGATGAAAGCTGTTCCCCTATGCAGAGGATCGAATCCAAGAACCGCTGATCCGGCCATCCACGCGCACCCCTGCCGATGATGTCCGCAGCGTAATCCTCCAGTGCGGCCAACGCCGTCTCACACAAAGCAGCGATCCCAAGTTCCGTCGCGATTTCGCGGTGCCACTGCACCATCTCGCGCAACTCCGTCAATGCAACTTCTCTCTCACCACGCAGTGCGGCCTTGGCGATTGATTCCAAACTATTAGTGGTCTTCCCTAGTGCGGATACGACCAATACAACCGGTGGGATGTGGGCCGCTAAAAGATCGGGCAGTTGCTGGATCGGTCCTGCTCCCGAGAGTACACCCCCCCCCACCTTCACCACTTTCATTCGATCCAGCCCTGCTTCACACAAAGCTCGGCGTTCAGGAGAGCCGCTCCTGCCGCGCCGCGGATCAGGTTGTGGACACAGAGCTCGAAGGCAAATCCCAGAACCCGGCATTGCCTTGCCCTGCCGATGGTCACCGTCATGCCCTTGCCGTTCATCCGGTCCAGCTTTGGCTGAGGACGGGCCTGATCGTGAATGTAGCGGATCGGCTGTTCCGGTGCGCTGGGAAGCTCAGCCACAATATCGGGTGCGCGAAACGTGTTCCAGGCCTCGATAGCCTCCTTGGGCTCGATCGACTTATCGGTCTCCACAAAAACAGACATGGTGTGCCCGTGAACCACGGCAACCCTATGCGCGGAAACGGAGATCTCCATATTCGAACCAAGGATCGCCTTTGTCTCTGAAGCAATCTTTTCCTCTTCTCCACTGATCCAGGGGATCAGATTGTCCACCATCTCCAGCGATGCCGGCCCGGGAAGCCCGGCGCCACTGATGGCCTGCAGTGTGCTCACCACGACCTTCCGAATGACGAATGCCCGATGCAGTGGGGCCAGTCCTAATGCCAGACCAGCCACTACACAGTTCGGGTTCGTGACGATCACCCCAGGCCCTCCCAGGGTGCGCTGCCTGCTCAGGAGAGCCAGTGAGCCTGGATTGACCTCCGGGATGAGGAGTGGAACATCAGGGCTTTGCCTAAACGCAGACGCATTTGAAACTACCAGATGGCCGCGTTCGGCCAGCGCAGGCTCGATCTTTCGTGCCACCATGGCCCCGAGACATGAGAATACCAATGGCGCACGGATCCGTGCCATGGGCCCCTTGATCTCCATGCCGGCAATGGAAGGCGGCATGGGCTCCTCCATGGACCACTGCACCGCGTCTCCATATGACTTGCCTGCGTTTCTCTCCGAGGCAACAAGCACTGCTGCATGGAACCACGGATGATTCTCAAGAAGGAGGAGGAGCTGCTGGCCCACCATGCCGGTGGCCCCAAATACCGCAACCGGTACTTTGTCGGTCATATTCGCCCTCCCTCAATCAGTTCGGCAATACGCACATAGAGGATTACCGCTTCTTCAAGTTCCGCCACGGTTACATATTCGTCCGGGCCATGTGCCCGGAGGATCGATCCCGGTCCTAACATGAGAGGGGTTCCCACCTGCTTCAAGACGGGGAGGTCACTTCCGAACGCCACGGTCTTTGAGGAAATCCCCGACGGACAACAAAGGTGCAAAGGATCGACCCCCTTTTCGACGTTCACTGTGGCCCTATCCCCTATAAAATCGGTCAACTCCTTGAGAACAGCTTCCCATGGCTGTACTATGCGAATCATGAGATGGGCGGTGGCGGTCTCTGCCAAAACATTATCTGCCACGCCGCCTTCGATCCGCCCGACATTCACGGTTGTGGGCCCCAATTCCGCATCGTGGCGCCACGCTTTTTTCAAGATGTCGTTGAGGAGCTCTACAAGCGAGTGAATGGCCGACTCGCCTTGCTCGGGATAACCGGAATGGCACGATCTCCCTCTTGTGGTGAGGCTCACCCGGAGATTCCCTTTCTGCGCAGAGACACAGACATTGTCGGTCGGTTCTCCGTTCAATACATAGTCGAATCGCAGACCCGATTCAGCAGCGGCCAAGGCGCCATCGCTGATGGTTTCCTCTCCCACCACATAGAGTATCGAGACCTCGATGCCTTTGTCACGCAATATCTCCGCCGCGACAAAGAGAGCAGCAGCTATACCTTTTGCATCAACAACCCCGCGCCCACGAAGCACCTCTCCGTCGCGTACCGGAGCCAGATAGGGCGGGACAGTATCAAGGTGAGTGGAGAACAAAAGTTTCCCTGAATCGTGTCCGGCCAAGAGATTGAATCGCCCAGGGCTCACGGGAATCCGCCTTACGGGCCAACCCGATTCATGAAGGGTTCGCTCAACTTCCGCCAGGATGGCTTGTTCATGCCCGGTAACCGAAGGAATCCGTGCCCACTCCAGGGCCAGCTCTGAAATATCCATGAACGAAAGACACCTCGTTCTACACTCTTACATAAAAAGCACGACGCCCGCGACAAGCAAATCGCTTCACATTTCTTGGCAATGGAATGTATCACATAACCCGAGCAGAGTCAGCCGCATTGCCCATATCGCAATATGTCATTCTGAGCGCAAGCAAAGAATCCCTCCTTCCTCCTTGT